>JAMOQI010000021.1 GCA_027064095.1 Bacteroidales bacterium
GAGATCGTTTGCCGTGGGAGTGGTGGATTGTGAAGGAGCAGCGCCTCCCGATGAAGTAACATAGATATCCCAATAGGAGCCGGTTCCGTCTGTCCAGTTTAGTGTGGCTGAATTGATGGTAATGGCTGATTCTGTTTGGGCGGAAGGGATATTGCAACGATTATAAATGCGAATATCATCAATAAACCAACCATCATGTTGAACGCTACCGTCAGAAGTGAGCTTGAATCTTATTCTTACGTTGGTAGTTTTATAGGACGATAAATCAAAAGTTTCCATTTTCCAACTGGAATTTGAAATACTTCCTCCCCAACCGGAATAAGAGCCTTCGTCGAAGTAAATTTTAGATGAATATTGTCCCGAGGGACCTTCATATGATGAAGCAGGCAGGGCTGTATAAGAACTTCCACCGTTGGTCGAAATTTCAATATAGCATTTATCGTAACCATTTTCGGTTTTGGCAATATGCCAAAATTCAAGTATTGGTGCTGAGGTTGATGATAAATCAAGAATTCCTGTTTCTACAAGAATATTAGTGTTGTTAGTGCCGTAAGTGTTTTTTACGCAATGACTCCCGCCATGATGATAAGTGGTTTCGTCGGCAAAGTTAGTAGTGTTTCCACTTGCATTATCAAAATAAGAAAAACCGCTTTCAAAATTTTCTGTCAGCGGAAAAGAATGAGCTCCTGTAGTGATGATGTTTTGAATGTTGCCGCTTGCTTCGACACCAAAATGATTAAAAACAATTACCAAAATAATAATTGTATAGAGTAAAAATTGTTTCATATCAAATAGCTTTTTGAAGGAATTATAAAAAATTGCATCTCAATTGCAGGGCAAAATTATACGGCAATTTTCCACTATCAAAGCATTTGAAAGCTATTGTTATGAGTTGACAAAAATATGTTATAAGTGGGCTTGTATGGTGTGAGTGGTCTTAATTGATGATGAATTTTGTGACAGTTTTGTTTTTAATTTGGTATAATAATGTGAGTGAAATATTATACCGAACTCAGGTTAATAGCATTGCTATAAAAAATAGAAATAGGAAATAACTTGTTTTGTGTAAGTTTGTTTTTTTAACTATTTCATAGATATTAAATATCCATAAATGCTTTATTAAATTCTATAAAACGGCTGCGTGAAACCGGCACTAAGATGTCTGTTCCTTCAAAAGAAAGTTGGTAGTTTCTTGCATTTCCCTGAGTGTTTTTTATGTTGTTAACATTCACTAAAAAGGAGCGATGGGTTCTTATTATCTGGGGATATTTATTAAGCTTTTCATAAATCATTTGTAAGGGAGCTCGGTATAGATTTACTTCTATTTTATTATCGTTATTTATATAAATTTCTATATAATTCCCCTCGGACTTAATAAACTGTAATTTGTTGATATCAAATCGGATAGTTTCACTTTTAAGGGTAGAACTTAGTTCGATAATATTTCCTTTTGTTTCTTTTTTCTTCTCATTTGTTGCCAGTTTTTCTTCTAATATTTCATTGTTTATGGTAACCTGTCGAAGGTTTTTTTTGAGTGTTATGGTGTAATTGATCCAAAGAACAGAACTGAAAATAACCATACCGGTTGTAACGACATAGCCTCCTAATTTTAGAAAAAAAGGAAGTGAAAGCAATCGGGAATTATCTTTGGATATAAAGATGAAAAATAAATAGTTAATTGTAAAAATAGTGAACATTACTCCTGCCGAAATGAGTAATTCATTTCCAATATTCCAATTATCTTTTCTGTTCTCAGAGAAAAAAATGTTGGGAATAATATGAATGACTAGAAATATGCTTATTCCTACAATTAAACCCGTTATTATTGAGACTAAGTTGGGGGCAATAATTGTGTTTTGGAAAAAGAAGCTATCGTTTAATCTTATTTTGTTTAGATACATGCTTAGAATTCCTACGCCTCCGGCAACCAGAAGATTCCTTTTTAAGGTGAAAAGATAGGGATAAGGCTTATTAAAAATAGAAATCATAGCATCATAAAAATATGATACAAATATAGTTTTATTAGTGGTTTGAATGAAAAAAATATTTTATAGAATAAACCAAGATTACAAGATTATATAAAAAAGAAGTAGTAAAAAATATTAATTATATAGTATAGCAAAAAAACTATAACAGGCGGGATATTAGTACAATATAGTTTAGTTGTATGAAACGAACATAACAATTTTTAATTGTAAATTGAGCTATAGGGTCATGATTAAAATATTGTTATGTGACTCCATATCACCAAATTAACAAATTTTAAACATATGAAACGAACATAACAATTTTTAATTGTAAATTGAGCTATAGGGTCATGATTAAAATATTGTTATGTGACTCCATATCACCAAATTAATAAAATTAAACATAGGAAATTATTTATATTTATACGTTTTATGTAAATCTATTTTCAGAACGATACAATTATTCAATCCAATTTATTTTTTTACTTTCTCGTTTTATTACTTTATTATATTTATATTTAGGATAACCAAACATTATTGAAATTACGGCTTCGTGATTATCAGGAATATTAAAAACTTTTCTAATCCCATTAACTTTATTTATTGCAGCAGGAACAATTCCATTTATTGTAGCACCCAAACCTATTGAGTGCATTGCAAACATAACATAAGTAGCATAAATTAAAGCATTATGAGTATGTTCTTCAGATCCTTTTTCTGCGTGAAAAACCATTAAAGCAGGTGCTCCTCTTGTAATTCTGTCACCATATTTAAGCTTGTAATTTTCAAGTTTAGACATTGGATATAAATGATTTTTCAATGTATTAAAAGTTTCCATTCCTTTTTTGAATTTAATAATTTTGCTAACTATCGGACTTTCTATCCAATTAACAATATCATCAAGAAACTTTTCGGTTGCCGGTAATATTTCTTCTATCTTTTTTCTATTATTTATTATTGATATTTCTACTTTGTTAGGTTCTGCTCCATAGGGTGCATATTGTAGGACTTCTAACAATTGTTCTATGGTTTCTTTTTCTACTGACTTGTTTTTAAAATTTCTTATTGAGCGACGAGTTGAAACAAAATCTTTAAATTCTTGAAAATTAATAGTTTTTGTCGGGAATTGTTCAAAATCAGTTTTGTATGAATATTTTGGAATTTTTACGGCATTGGTAGAACAAACTGCCATACATTGTCCGCATTCTAAACAAATTTCCTCTCTTTCAGGAATAAAGTTTACTAAACCATTTTTATCAACACCTATAATGTTTACCGGGCAAACTTCTATACAAAGTTTACATTTTTTACATTTGTTGTGGTCTATATTGTTTTTCATCAGTAATCTTTTTAGATTAAAATATTTACCTAAAATAAAGAAATATTAATATTATTATATATTTCTTTTCAGATTTGTAAAAAAAAGGTAAAAATACAAAAACTTGTAAATTTACCTTTAACACATACTATACTATCATAAGAATTAGTTTTTCACAATTCGTTTAGTTATAATTCCATTATTGGTATTAAACTTCAAAAAATAAATTCCTTTTGGTAAATCAGCTATTTTAATTTTAAATTTTGATGCATTAATTGTTTGGTGCTTTATAGTTTTACCGTTTATATCAAGAATTTCGCAAGTTTCAATATTCAAATTATCAGTATTTAT
>JAMOQI010000022.1 GCA_027064095.1 Bacteroidales bacterium
GCACGTATTACTTCACCAGGTGTAACAGTAGGAGAACCATTAGAAGAAAGGAAAGTATTAACACCCATAATTGGGAGTTCTCCGGTATGCTTTAATGTTTCATAATAAAGCGATTCTTCTTGTATTTTTCCTCTTTGGTAATTAGTTTCCATAGCTCCTAATACTCCACCACGCTCTGTAATTCTATCGAATTCTATCATTACAGCTTCCTCTACTAAGTCGGTAAGTTCTTCAATTATAAATGCTCCTTGCAGTGGGTTTTGATTTTTTGCAAGACCTAGCTCATGATTTATTATCATTTGAATAGCCATTGCCCTACGTACAGATTCTTCTGTTGGTGTAGTAATAGCTTCGTCATAGGCATTGGTATGCAGTGAATTACAATTATCATAAATTGCATACAGAGCCTGAAGCGTAGTTCTAATATCATTAAAATCTATTTCTTGAGCATGTAAAGAACGCCCTGATGTTTGAATATGATATTTTAGTTTTTGTGAACGTTCATTACCACCGTATTTAAGTTTCATGGCTTTTGCCCAGATTAATCGTGCTACTCGTCCAATTACCGAAAATTCAGGGTCGATACCATTACTAAAGAAGAATGATAAATTAGGAGCAAAATCATCAATTTTTAAGCCTCTGGAAAGATAATATTCCACATAAGTAAAACCATTGGAAAGAGTGAATGCTAATTGAGATATTGGATTGGCTCCAGCTTCTGCAATATGATATCCAGAAATAGAAACGGAATAGAAATTTCTAACTTTATGGTTTATAAAGTACTCTTGAATATCGCCCATAAGTTTTAATGAGAAATCTGTAGAGAAAATACAAGTATTTTGAGCTTGATCTTCCTTGAGAATATCAGCCTGAACAGTTCCCCTAACAAGCGAAATAGTTTTAGCTTTAATTTCGTTATATACATCTTTTGGTAAAACCATATCACCGGTAACACCAAGCAACATGAGTCCAAGACCATTATTTCCTTCAGGTAATTCTCCATTATAAAAAGGTCTTGAAGTTCCTTTTTTCTTATAAATTTCGTCAATTTTAGCATTTACTTCATCTTCAAGTCCTTTCTCTTTAATATATATTTCGCATTGCTGGTCGATAGCGGCATTCATAAAATATCCCACCAAGTGTGGTGCAGGGCCATTTATTGTCATTGACACAGAGGTCATTGCGTGGGCAAGGTTGAACCCACTATAAAGTTTCTTGGCATCATCAAGACATGCAATTGACACTCCTGAATTTCCAATTTTACCATAAATGTCAGGGCGAATATCAGGGTCGTTACCATAGAGGGTTACAGAATCGAAAGCTGTTGATAAACGTTTTGCGGGTAAACCTTTAGAAACATAATGAAATCTCCTGTTTGTACGCTCGGGCCCACCTTCGCCGGCAAACATTCTGGTTGGGTCTTCGCCTTCTCTTTTAAAAGGGAAAACACCTGCAGCATAAGGAAATTCACCAGGAACATTCTCTTTTAAATTCCATTTTAAAATATCTCCCCAGGCTTTATATTTTGGCAAGCTAATTTTAGGAATTTGCAAATGAGATAGTGATGTTGTATGAGTTTCTATTTTTATCTCCTTCTCACGAACTTTAAAAATATAGATAGGATCTTTGTAAGACTTAACTTTTGTATCCCAATTTTCTACTATTTTAAGGTTCTTGCGATCGATTTTGTCAAGCTGATTATCATACAGTTCCTTAAGTTTGGATATGGATGTATCATCATTATTTGATTTAAGCATAGTTATAGTCTGGTCAAGACTATATAGTTTTTGCATTTCGTCAGCTTGTTTTTCAGCCCATTCATTATAATTTCTGATAGTATCAGCAATTTCTGAAAGATAACGTATTCTTTTTGGTGGAATAATGTAAATTTTATCAGGAATACTTATTTTTTTGTTGAGATGAGAAATAAAATCGTGGCCGGATTTATCACTAATCAGTTCCATCAATTTTCTAAAAAATTTGTTAACACCAGGATCGTTAAATTGAGAAGCTGTAGTTCCAAAAACAGGCATATTTTCAGGATCTTCATCCCAAAGGTCGTGATTGCGTTGATACTGCTTTTTAACATCTCTAAGAGCATCCAATGCACCTCTTTTATCAAATTTATTTAAAGCAATAATATCTGCAAAATCGAGCATATCAATTTTCTCTAACTGAGTAGCAGCACCGTATTCTGGTGTCATTACATAAGCCGCGATATCACTATGGGCAGTAATTTCCGTATCGCTTTGGCCTATTCCTGAAGTTTCAAGGATAATAAGGTCAAAACCTGCTACTTTAACGATGTCCAATGCATCTTGTACATATTTTGAAACAGAAAGGTTTGACTGACGTGTAGCCAGTGAACGCATATACACTCTAGAGTCTTTTATGGCATTCATTCTTATTCTATCTCCCAGCAAGGCTCCACCTGTTTTTCGTTTTGATGGATCTACAGAGATGATAGCTATGGTTTTATCCGGGAAATTGTCGAGAAAACGTCTGATAATTTCATCTTCTAAAGATGATTTTCCTGCTCCACCGGTGCCAGTAATTCCCAGAACGGGGACATCTGATTTATCGGCTTCTTCTTTAATCTTATTTGCTAAATCGGCAACTTCCTCAGGATAATTCTCCATTGCAGAAATTAACCTGGCTATACTATTAGTTTTTTTATTTTTAATTTCTTCGATACCAAAATCTATATTTTTCCCTGTTGGGAAATCGCAGCCTTTCACAAGGTCGTTAATCATTCCTTGTAGTCCCATTTCTCTTCCATCGTCAGGCGAATAGATTCTTGCAATGCCGTAATCCATTAACTCTTTAATTTCAGAAGGAAGGATTACTCCGCCACCACCTCCATATATTTTGATATGATTATTGCCACTTTCTTTTAATAAATCATACATATACTTGAAGAACTCAATATGTCCTCCCTGATATGATGTAATTGCTATTCCTTGAACGTCTTCCTGAATAGCACAATCTACAATTTCTTGTACAGAACGGTTGTGTCCTAAGTGAATAACTTCTGCTCCAGTAGATTGAATTAATCTACGCATAACATTTATGGCTGCATCATGACCATCAAAAAGACTTGCAGCTGTAACTATTCTTACGCTGTTATTTGGTTTATATCTATCTTTATTTATCATAATTTGAGAGTGTTATATGTGTTTGCCTTTTCAAAAAGGATTTTGAAAATTTATGCGAATATAAGAAAAAAAGCCTATGGTTTTAGACAGATAGAAATACTGACTTGCAGTGAATAATCTTTGTGGAGTTTTATTGTAGATATGGTATCGCAAAATATTATTTTTGCAGATGATAATAAGTGTTTAACCCGCATTGTTTCATAACTTATAGCACTCTAATTAATATTTATAATGAAATATTATTTTGTAGCTACCACATTTAAACCAGTACCGGTTTTATGAGTTCCTTTTAGGTCAAGATAATTAAGTATCAGTGCAAATGGGAATGTGATAAGGTAATAAAAAGGAAGAATAATAAAGAAAATCTTACTAGCATTAAGCATTAGTATTGGATATTTCATTGATATTTTCCATGAAATTTTACCCGGAGTGCCATAGGTGTATTTTGCAGAAGTTTTTGAGAATCCTGCTTCTTTTAGTTTTTGTTGAATCTCATCAATATTGTAGCCGTCACGAACATGTTCGTCAATAAATGAATCTGTTCCATCGTGGTCGTGGTCGTGGTCGTGGTCGTGAGCATCGGAGCCTCCTTGGTCACTAGGCGTAGATATTAGCAGTGTTCCTCCTTTTTTCATTGATTTGTGAAAATTTTTGAATACTTCAACATCTTCTAAGATATGTTCCATAACATCTACAGAGAGAATAAAATCGTAGGTATTAGGTTCTGAAAATTTTACCAAATCAGCAATTTCGAAAGTAGCATTGTTTCTGTTTATTTTCTTAAAAAAGGCATTGCAGTCAGCTATTTGTTCTTCTTTAACATCAACACCTTTAACATTCCAGTTTGAGTCCATGCCAGACATAAAAAATGAATATTGTCCAAAGCCGCTACCAGCATCCAGAATTTTTGCCTTCTTATTTTTATGTTGCTTTGCCCATTTTCTAAATTCATCTTTCACATGCCAAGTGCGTAGTAATAGCAAATCCAGCATAGCATAAAATGTTTTTCTTAAAAATGGACTTTTATTAAAAACTTCACCAAGACTTCTTTTTATTGGATCGTATTTCATATGTTTAATACTTTAGATGTCAGATATTTACAAATTGTAATTAATTGTTGAAATATAATAGAAATTTACACCAACTTATTGTTTGGATTATTTGTTTATTCTAAATATTTAAGTGCGCAAAAGTAATCATAAAGCTTTTATAAAAAAAATGTTCTTTATACTGTTTATAAAGCTTAGAATATTAGTTTATATGTTTTAATTTACAAACTGCATTTCTTCTATAAGTCTATGATCTTCAGCAAATTTATCTATAATAAAAAGACAATAACGAATATCAAGCATTATATTTCTACACTGAGAAGGGTCGTAGTTTAAATCACTCATTGTTCCTTCCCAATTTCTATCAAAATTTATACCTATCAAATTGCCATTAGCATCCAAAGCAGGACTACCGGAATTTCCACCAGTAGTGTGGTTACTACCGATAAAGCAAACATGCATGCTTCCATCTTTATCTGCATATTGCCCATAGTCTTTGTTTATATAGAGGTTTTTTAATTTTGGTTCTACAACATAGTCGTAAATATCAGGATTTTCTTTAGCCATTATACCTTTTAAAGTTGTGAAATAAGTGTACTCAATACCATCACGAGGTTCAAAGCCTTCTACTTTTCCATAGGCAATTCTTAGTGTGGAATTAGCATCAGGATAAATTTTTTCTCCAACTCTAAATTTAATTATTCCAGCCATATAAACTCTTTGTAAGCTGTCTTTAACCAATTGAAATTTATTTAATTCAGGCCTTATTTCATTAAAGAAATAATTGAATACACCTGTTGAATATATTAATAGTGGATCTTTTTCTAACTTTTTGATTTTTGTACGACTTGCTTTTGTAATAAAATTTATCAAGTTTTGTTGATTTGTAAAGATGCTTTTTTTGTAAATCATATCGGCATATTTCTCCACAGAATTTTTGTACTTCTTTGATATTAATGAGAAAAATTCAGGAAGTTTTATGTTTTTGTAAGGGAAGGTATAATATGCTTTTAATGAGGTTGTAAATAGATTTTTGTCAATATCTTTATTATAGTCTTTATAAAATGAAGCTATACCTTTTTTAGTATCTTCTATTCGTTTTTTAAATTCTTCATCGCTAATATTTTCATCCTTGCTTGCTTCAATTAAATTATTAAAGCCATGGGAGAATCTGGTTAAGTCGTGATAATAAGCGGCTTCAACAAAATAGGTATAAGCCATATTATAAGGCTCCATTTGCATTATTAATGTATCTTGTTGAGGAAGTGCATCTTTGCTGGGTTCGTCATTTTCTACTGCCCAAAACAAAAACTTATTTTCAAAATCTTTCTTTTTGTTAATTGCATTATTCCTGGCTATACCTTTATTTTCTCCTATCCATTTTTTCCAGCCATTGGCAACACCAGCATATTTAGAAGAATATTGAATTCTAATATTTTTATCTGTATCCATTCCTGCTTTCATTATATCAAGTTTTTGACGACGCAGATTGATTTTAAATGGATTTTGAACCTCGGTAATATATTTCACTTGTGAAGCAGGGATATATTCTTGTGTTCTTCCCGGGTAACCAAAAATAAATGTAAAATCACCTTCTTCAACACCTTTAAGTGAAATTTTCAAAGCTTGGCGAGGTTGATATGGAATATTATCATTAGAAATATCTGCAGGCTCATTATTTGAATTAGCATAGAGCCTAAATACAGAGAAATCTCCAGTATGACGAGGCCACATCCAATTATCTGTGTCGCCACCAAATTTTCCTATATTAGAAGGAGGAGCACCGACAAGGCGTACATCGTGGAATACCATGTATTCCATCATAATATATTGATTACCATAGTAAAAGGCTTTAACGTCAACTTTATGAAATTTGGAATCATCGTGGTTTTTTTTTATTGATTCGATGTTTAGAGCAATTATTGCTTCTCTATCTTGCTCGTTCATTGATACTGATACACCATCGAGTACTTCATCAGTAACATCTTGCATATTTGTTAATATTTTTGCGGTAAGTCCGGGATTCGTAAGTTCTTCTGCCATTGTTTTTGACCAGAATCCATCTGTTAGATAATCATGTTCTACGGAGCTATGTTTTTGAATACTACTATATCCACAATGATGATTTGTTAATACTAAACCCTTATTACTAACAATCTCGGCAGTACAGCCACCGCCAAAATGTACAATAGCATCTTTTAGGCTGGAATGGTTAATACTGTATATATCTTCAGCAGATATTTTCATTCCATTAGCTTGCATATCCTCAGAATTAAGCTGCTGTAAGAACATAGGAATCCACATTCCTTCTTTTGCAAATACATGGAAATATGTGCTTAATATCATTAGCACAATAAGTATTATATTTTTCATATTATTATGGTTAATTTTATTGTAATATATTTATTAATATCTAATTATATACAAAGATAAGATTGGTTTTTTTGCAAATAAATAGTGTATGAAAAATTGATAATCAGAAATGTATAATATTTTATTTATGTGCAATAGTCTCTATTTCCACTAAAACACCAAGAGGCAATTCTTTTACTGCAAAAGCAGCTCTTGCTGGTGGATTGTTTGTATATCTAGAGCCATAAACAGTATTCATAGCAGCAAAGTTTGACATATCACTTAATAAGCAGGTTGATTTTACAACATCATCGAAGGTGTATCCTGCTTTTGTTAAAATAGCTTCTATATTTTTCATCACTTGTTCTGTTTGTTCTGTGATTCCACCTTCCACTATCTTTCCGCTATTAGGATTTAAAGGTACTTGACCGGAAATATATAATGTTCCATCTACTTCAATAGCTTGACTATATGGTCCTATTGCGGCAGGTGCTTTTTTAGTATTTATTACTTTTTTCATAGTATCTTTTATATTGGTTATTATAACTAGACAAAATAAACTTATATTTGTTTCAGATTACAAATGTATTAATTTTCACATTTAAAAATTAAACATTGTTCGATTTTAAGAATTTAAATTAAAAACAGATAATCGAACAACTCATATCTTTATATAGATTAAGTGTTTTTGTTTTATTTGTAACAAAATAGTAATAAGTAAACAAGCTTCAAACTTAAAGAATAGTAATAATAGATGATAATGCAACTATATAATACCAAGAAAGATAGGATTTCTAATAAGAAGTTGTATATAATCGTCATTCTATTATCTTCATTTCTGATAACAAGTGTAAAAATTTATTCTGAAGGAACTAAAAATATAATGCCATATAGTAATTATATTGGCAGATTAAATTTTGAGCCAAGCTTTACGAATTTTGCAATGTATGGCTGTATGGTTACTGAGCGATTAAATATACATATAGCAAATGTAGGTGAAAAGATATATTATGGTTTTGGAAAGGTTTATGATGCCAATCAATTACAGATGTTTGATATGGTTTATAGAATAAAAGATCCCAATGGTAATATTGTTGTCAGTCAATCATCAGTTCCAACTTCGGGTAATGGTTTTATAAGCACATATACTGAAGCTATCTCAGGTCCAAATATTGTTAACACATTGGGGTATACGGCATTATCATATACTGCCACTACCATAGGAGATTATTATATTGAGTTTAATTATAATAATAGTGGTTCTATTGGTGATAGACGGGAGTTGGAATTTTTTGATATTACGGTGGCAAGTGTTAATGGTTCAAACATAAATGTGATAGATGGAAGAGTATGGTCGCAAGAATGGCAATTTACTGTTACGGCTTCTCCTCAGCCAAATCCTTATGATAATCCATTTTATGGTGAAATGTATATTTACTCTGATGATAGTATCGTTACTTCTGTTGATTTCAACGGGTTAAAGCCATATGTGTTTGCAATGTCAGCAAATTCCACAGGTACGGCCAATACAGGAAATACTGTACAAGATAGAAAATCAAAAGCGGGACGGCACACATATCCTCAGTATAAGATATTTTTAAATGACCCAGATTCTGTGGTATATCCATCCGGTGTATTGGGAGGCTTTACTTCTCCCTTAAGTTTTGGTGGTTGTCCGGGTAATCACTGCATAAATGTTAATACTAGTAAATCCGGTGCTATTCAACTACTTGTAGATTTAAATGGTGTACCGGGATATCAAATTGGAACGGCAGACATATTAATTGTACAGAATGTGAATGCAGGGCTTACTTGTCTTCCTTGGAATGGTATTGATGGTCTTGGTAATCCGGTTGCTGCAGGTACTATGATAAAGTTTAAATCTACTTTTGTTGGCGGTCTAACTCATCTACCAATATATGATGCAGAGCATAATCCTAATGGTTTTAAGATAAATCTTGTAAGGCCATCGAATTCTACTACCACTTTTAATTTGTATTGGGACGATTCTAATTTCCCCAATTATGTAAATCCTCCTTCTACCGGTTGTAATAATCCTAATGGATGTCACGTGTTTACTAATATGTTTGGAGATATAAGAACAATTAATACATGGTGGTATGCATCTAGTGATGTGGAGGATAGTATTGTGGTGCCATATTATCGTCTTGCAATTGATAGTATAATTACACAAAATGCGTCTTGTCCTAATATTGCTGATGGGAGTGCCTTAATATATTCTAGTGGAGGAAATGATCCCTTTTCTTATTCTATTAATGGCCCAAATTTTCAAACTTCACCTTCGTTTTCAAATTTGCTTGTTGGAAATTATACAGTTACCGTTGTTGATTCTAATGGGTGTATATTAACTGATACCTTTAGTATTCAAAGTTCGCCTAATCTGGTGGCTACAATAACTACCAATAACGACACTTGCAATAGTAATATTGGCTCTGTTTCAGTAAATGTAAGTTCAGGTGGAAGTCCATTTTTATATCAATGGAGTATTACTCCATCGGTAAATTCTCCTCAGTTAAATAATATGGGTTCGGGAATATATTCTGTTACAGTTTCAGATTCATACAATTGTAATTTTGTGTTTACAGATACTATTATTAATGTCCCTTCCAATATTCAACTAAATCCTACGGTACTGCATGATACATGTGGCAATAGTATGGGGCAGATTATTTTAAATCCTACAAATGGAATTACACCTTTAACTTATACATGGAATACTAATCCTTCACAAAATACGAGTTCTATCTCTAATTTAGGAGCAGGGAACTATAGTGTTAGTGTTGTAGAAAATAATAATTGTACTACTATTCAAAATTTTAATCTTTTGGATATGCCCGCACCTAGTGCTGAATTTAATTTGCCTGATAAAGCATGTGTTGGAGATTCTATTCCATTAGTGTACATTGGAAATCAAACTCCACCCGACAACTTTACTTGGAATTTTGGTAATGCAATAAATTTATTAGGCTCTAATCTAGGTCCATACTCTATAAATTATAATTCCATAGGAAAGCATTATATTCAATTATATGTAAATAAGTCAGGATGTCCTTCAAATACTTTTTTTGACTCCATTTCATTATACAAAGTAGTATTACAAATTGATAGTTTACATAATGTTGACTGCTTTAGTGGCAATAATGGTTTTCTGAGCATAGATATTGGAGGTGGAGTGGTGCCATATTCAATACAATGGTCTCCGGGAGGGCTAAGTGGTTATCAACAAAATAGTTTGACACAGGGTCAGTATTTAATAAATGTTACAGACTCAATAGGATGTATGGCTATTTTAAATACTACAATTACAGAGCCTGCTCCATTAAATATACACTTTAGTAATGTTGATGCATCATGTGACTACTCTTGTGATGGCTCAATTAGCAGTCAGGTAAGTGGTGGAGTTACTCCATATCAATATGTATGGCAGCCTGTGCCTTTTGGTAATAATGCTAATGTTAGCCAAGTATGTCCTGGAAATTATACACTTAAAGTTATTGATGCTAATAATTGTATTGATAGTGCATCAACTCAAGTGAATTTTTCTACTCAGGTATTAGCTGATTTTACATATCAATTTAGCTCAGATTATTCTAAGAGTTATGTTGGAGATTTTACTTTTTCAGGATTTGGAGCTAAGAACTATTTTTGGGATTTTGGAGATACATATAGCTCTATTTTACAAAATCCTACTCATCAATTTCCTGATGATAATACATACAGAGTAGAGTTGATTGTTAATAGTGGCAATCCTTATTTTTGTATTGATACTGCCGTGAAAATGGTTAAAGTATTACCCCCGTTTAATATTTATATTCCGACGGCTTTTACTCCAAATGGTGATGGTAAAAACGACCTATTAGAAATTATTGCATCAAGGGTAAAGGAATATCACATATATATTTACAATCGATGGGGAGAATTAGTTTTTAAAGGCAATAGTCTTTTTGATATGTGGGATGGGAAATATAAAAATCAAGAATCACCGGAAGATGTTTACACTTACAGAATAGATGTTATAAGCGAAAGCGATGAGAAGTATTTAAAGATTGGGACGATTACATTAATTCGATAAAAATCTCTTTTAGAATCAACTAATAAATTCTCTAATTAAATTTAAACATTCTTTTACGGCATCGTCAAGATTGTCATTAACAACTACGACATCAAATTGTGAAGCAAATGACATCTCATATTCAGCCTTTTCAAGTCTTTTTTGAAGTGATTCGTCATTTTCGGTGCCTCTTCCTTTAAGTCTATTTTTAAGTTCTTCCACTGATGGTGCCTTGATAAAGATCGATAAAGCATCATCGCCATAATAGTTTTTAATGTTTAGACCACCAATTACATCTACATCGAAGAGAACATTTTTGCCTTGATTTCTAAGACGTTCAACTTCTGATTTTAAAGTACCGTAAAATTGGCTGTGGTAAACTTCTTCCCACTCTAAAAATTCATTATTGTTAATTTTATTTTTGAACTCCTCAACATCAAAAAAATAATAATCTTTGCCATGAGTTTCTCCTTTACGAGCCTTCCTGCTTGTAGCTGAAACAGAAAATCCAAAAGGGATATCAGATTTTAATATTTCTTTTACAATACTTGTTTTTCCTGACCCTGAGGGAGCAGAGAATATAATTAGTTTTGCTTTCATTCGGTTTTGTTATATAATATAATTTATCAAATTAAAACTTGTAAACAAAAAATTTAATTTATGCAAATATAAATTAAAGATTGTTTTGTATTATTGGTAATATAAGTCTAGTCTTGTAAAAGTTCAACCTTCGCCATTTGACTAACAGTATATTTTCTTGCAGGATTACCAGCTTCATAACAAAGGTATCTTGTACGACGTTTTTCACCTTTTATAAGCGTTTTACCGGAAATAATAAAAGCTTGTCCTTCTTTTAAATCTTCTAATCTTGGAATTGGAGTTTCTGTTGGAGTGTCAAATTCAGATAGAGCTTTTACAAGATTTATATCGGCATGACTTGAAGCTTTAGGGTTTCTAAAGTGCTTTAATAATGTATATTGTAAGGGCTCAGGGAAAATATCTCTTTCAAAAAATGGAATTATTAATCCTCTGTATTCTTCTTTCCACTCTTCACCATGAGGTTTAATATTGTCCCCATATTTCTCATAAGATTGAGCATGAGCAAATTCGTGTAGTAGAGTTATCAGAAAGGAGTATTTATTTTGGTCACCATTTATAGAAATAGTAGGAATAGAACGTGGTTTTAATGATATTTTATAATCACCAAGTTTTGTTTTTCTGCCTTTGGTAATTTTTAGGTTTATACGTCTGCTAAATATCCAGTCAACAATAATATCGCTAGTGTTGGGAGGAAGAAAAGCTTCGATTTTATTTCTATATTCTTCTTTGGTCATTATGTAATAATTCAGATTTTTTATAACCAAAAGATGGACAATCGCAGTCTCTATGCTTTTTCCTTGATGCACAAGAACTTATACTTATGCCTACAAATAGTAAGGCTATAATGATGAGTGACTTATATTTCATGATACATTATTTTTTTGACTTTCAATTTCTTTGTTTTCTTTATGGTAAAGATCTATTGCTACTATAGCAGCAATAAATCCCCAGAAAGGAACAGCGGCTTTGTCGGTATCAAGGAAGTTGTTTAGAAATGCATGAGCAATATATGTTATTAAACCCAAGAAAAGCAATAGCACATATTGTTTAGTCTTTGCGTTATCTGTCTGATAGTAAGTGTTAATTGCGGTAGATGCAACAAGTATTAATATTGTTAGCAAACTAATTAAACCAAGAATTCCCTCTTCTGAAAGAATTAATAAATACTCACTATGAGCGGTACCTTTATTTCCAACATTTGTACTAATTACTGTTTTATCTTCCACTTTTTGATAAGGAGCGTAAACAAATTGGTAAGTGCCGGGACCCCAGCCAAAAATTGGTCTGTCTTCAAAAAGTCTAATAGCAGATTTCCAGCGATTTATTCTTTCCAGATTAGAGGCATCGGTGGTAATATTTGACATACTTTGAACATGCTTTATAAAATCTTTACTTGAGTCTTGTTTGTTACGTTCTAACTTCATCAATATCTGTTCTTGAAAGCTGAAGAATAATACCAAAACAGTTACAGCTAAAGTCAGCACCCAGGCAATACGTATTCTAAATTTTATCATTAAATAGACAATAAAAGCGCCTACTAAACTAGCCCATGCTGCTCTGCTAATTGAGAAAAATATCGCTACAAGAAGTATTACCAGTGCTATAAACGTAAATATTTTGATGTTTTTAGACTGTGTTTGTTTCTCCATAGAAAAACCAAAGATAACAGGGATCATCATTGCTAACATTGCACCATAAGAAGTATGATCATTGTAAAATGGAGACATAGCCCAATGAGCAGCATGGTCAGAAAATCCGTTGGCAGCGTGAACCGATAAGGTAAAAAATATTACCGGAATAAATCCTAAAGTGTATGCCCAAACGAATCTGGGGATATTTTTTATCTCTTTGAAAACTATTATTCCAAAAAAGTATGTAGGAATTATTAACCACAATTTTGCAACAAACCATTTTAATGAAACTATAATATCCGAACTTGTAAAAACAGTAATAAGCATCCAAACAAAATAAAAATAAATAGCATAACTAATTGGATGTGTGAAGATTGACCTGTCAAAATTGGTATCGTAAAATAGTTTTAGTAAAAATATTATTAGCAAAGCTGCTAGAATGGGTTCAGCAGGAACGGATAATCCTAGACTCCATCCAAAGTTAGAAGTGTCAATACTTAATGGTGTTAGTAATGCCACTAATATGTAAACAATATCTAAGGAATAAATAAATGCTACTCCTAAAAGCAGAATTACAGGAAGTAAGTTTAACCAATAAAATTCATTGGCTATTAGCAGGGTGTTTATGGTAATATATAGTAAACTAATGCCTGCTGTGAGGAATATTTTTTTCTTTGGATTCAAAAAGCTATGCTTGTTTTTGTGTTTCCTTTTTTATTCCATCAATAACAACAAGGCTAAATGCGGTAATAAGAAAAGTTCCAAGTGTTGCTACAACTACAATTAGCCATCTTACAGGATAGGATTTTTTTTCTGCAGGATAGGCTCTATCAACAATAAAAGTCTGTGGGAGTTCTTCTTCGTAGTCTATTTTTGCCTTATCATATTTCTCTCTCACTTCGGATAGTTGTTTCTTGTCATGCTCCAGAGCATCTCGCAAGCTTACATAAGGACCGCCATATTTAGCTAGGATATCCATTTTTTTCTCCAAAGCTTTAACGGCATTACTATTTGCATTTTTCGCAATCTCTATTGCCATTTGTCTATTAATCATTTCCGATTGTGTTTCGTAGTCTTGTATTCCTAATTCCCTCAATCGTGTCATAGAGTCTTCCTTGATTCTTATGCTATTTTGCAAGGATTCATATTCGTTTTTAACAATCTGATAACCACGCAAAGCCCTGTCTTTTTGCATTTTGATTTTTACAGAGTCTAATAGTGCAGAAATATCATTAGCAATAAGAGCGGCAGTGTCCGGGTCTATATCCATAACAGTAATTTCAACAGCCATATTTTCTGTTCTTCGGTAGGTAATATTGCTTGCATACTCTTTGTTAAGCATTGTTCTTTTATATTTCCCATCTTTGTCAATATCATAATGTTTCATCAGGTTATACTTTTGTATAATCCTATCACGAATTTTGCTACTGTTAAGAATTTGCAATAATTGTTCTGCATCTTCTTCTTCTCCAAACTGCAATAAATCTTGTTTGTACCCTTGGTTGTCATTTAATAAAGCTTTTGAGATGGAGTTGGTAGAAGAAGGAAATAGTATAACTTGTGATTTGAATTTTGGAGGTATAAAAAATGGCCCTGAGAAAATTGCTGCTGCTATTGCTGCTACAATAGACACAGATAATAGAATTTTCTTTTTATTCCATAAAAATATCACCAAACGAACGGCGCTAAAAGATTGGTCTTTATTATTGTAATCAGTCATATTATGTTTAATTCAAGTTGAAACGCAAAAATAACTTTTTTATGCGTGTATTTTAAATATTTATTAAAATCTGATAGTATAATAGTATAATAATTCAAGAATAGAGCAAAGTCATTGAACATTGGTAGTACTTTAATCTTGCTTCTTGTTTATTATTAAATAAACATCCTCATTATCGCGTTTCATAAGGAATTGCTCACGAGCAAATCGCTCTAAGAGATCTGTATTAGACTTTAAGCTTTCACTTGTCTTTTTATCTTTTTCTATTTCAGAGATATAATATTCCTTTTCGCTTTTTACTTTAGCTAAGGCGGCGTTTAGTTTTCTTTGATTTAGATAACTATTGGAATCGAAAAATAGTATCCAAATGACAAAAATCAGCAGTGTCATTATGTACCTATTTTTAATTATCCATAAAGCAATATCGAGCGATTTCTTCATAATACAAAGATATATATTCTACTTGTTTCAGGATATTTATAATACTGTAGTTTTCAACGAAAGTTTGTTGATTTTTCAATATGTCATTCTATAAATAATTACCAGGTTTAGAATTGATAAATAACAATTAAAATATTCTGAATTTTGTAATAAAAAAAGTTGTTGGTTATTTTATTACAATACTTTTGTCTCAATTAAAATAACAATAAGTGCAGCAGTTAATATTAGCAATAAATCCAGGCTCAACATCTACTAAGATAGCCGTTTATCGTAGTACCGAAAGGATATTTATAAAGTCTATAAATCATAGTGCCGAAGATTTACAGGATTTTAAAAACATTGCTAGTCAGTTTAAGTTCAGAATGCAGATAATTCTTGACGAATTACAATCTGCTCATATCGAACTTGACAATATAACTGCTATTATGGGACGTGGTGGTCTTGTTAAACCAATTCCTTCCGGTGTATATGCTGTAAATGAAATTCTTAAAGAGGATTTGAGAATTGGAGTTATGGGTCAACATGCAAGTAATTTGGGTGGACTTATTGCAGATGAAATAGCAAGTCATTTGCCAGCAGCGAAAGCCTATATTGTTGATCCTGTTGTTGTAGATGAATTTGAAGATATTGCCAGAATTTCCGGGCATCCGGCTTTTGAACGAAAGTCTATTTTTCATACATTAAATCAAAAAGCAATAGCCAGGAATCATGCTAAAACTCACCATTTAGATTATAACGAATTAAATTTAATAGTTTGCCATATGGGAGGAGGAATTAGTGTTGGGGCGCATAAGAAAGGTAAAGTTGTAGATGTAAATCAAGCTCTTGATGGAGATGGTCCTTTTTCTCCTGAAAGAAGTGGAAGCTTACCAATGGGAGATGTATTGGAAGCCGCATTTAGTGGTAATTATACTCTCGACGAAATGAAGAAAATGCTTGTTGGGAAAGGTGGATATATGGCTTATCTCGAAACAAATGATGCTTATAAAGTTGAGACTGATGCCAAGAATGGGGATAAAAAAGCTACTCTTATACAAGAAGCAATGGCTTATCAGGTTGCTAAAGAAATTGGTGCAATGTCAACGGTGCTTAACGGTGATGTAAGTGCAATTCTACTTACCGGAGGTATTGCTTATGGAAAACCTTTTATTAATCTTTTATCGCAGAGGATTCAACATATTGGACGTATTTTCGTTTATCCTGGAGAGGATGAAATGAGAGCATTAGCAATGAATGGATTAAGAGTAATTATGGGAGAAGCTGAAATTATGGAATATAAATAGATTTCATTTTGTCTCGTTGGTTAGAATGGAATAGTTTCTCTTGATAAATTATAATTGAAGTGTTATTTTCATTTCCAATTTCCTGATAAATATTAAGAAGTTCTGAATTTACAGAAAGTGCAATTTTAGTCCTTGTGGAATGAACTTTTGATTTTATCTTTTCAATCTATTCATAATATTCTGATATATTTATTTATCCTTTTATCATTTAATAAAAATAGTTTTTTTCTATCCTTTTTAAAAGATATTTTTATAGCATCAATAATTGGTATAATTATACAGTATAATATATTAAATATCAGCTAAATAAGTCTGTTAACAAGTGTGGATTTTATTAACAAATTTTAAAAATATTTTAGAGGGTTTTTAGATAGACTGACGGTTTTGGCTATGAGCTGTGTGGGTCTTCTTACACTTCATTTCCAAACAGTTATGTCGTTTATTTTTACTCATTATTTTCTATTTTATCACTTTCTCCCGCATTGCTTATAGCCGTTGTGTGTGCCGTCGCTCTTTTTTATTTCTACTTATTTTTCTATCAACCATTCAAATACATTTTTGTGAATTATTCCGGATTTATTTTGAGTAAAATTATCAGTAGTCAATAAAAATTTAGGATAATTATCCTTTATTGCTTCCAATGAGGCAAATTCTCTTTTTTCAGTTTCCTTATTCGATATTTCCCATGAAACCTGATAATATTCAATTTCTCCGTTTCGATTTTTTACCGTAAAGTCAACTTCTGCATTACGCAGTCGACCAGTCCAGACTTTGTAACCTCTTCTTAATAATTCAAGATATACAATGTTTTCAAGAATATGACCTCTGTCGGCTGTTCTTTCTCTGCCAACTAAAACATTAAGTAAACCAACATCAACGATATAATACTTTTCCAAAGTAGCAAGTTGTTTTTTTCCTTTTATATCAAAGCGATTAACCCTGTAAAACACAAAACTTTCAATAAGATATTCAATATACTTTTCAATTGTTTTATGATGAATATTTTGATTATCTGCTTTTAGTGCTTTTGAAATACTACTTGGCGAAACTTGGTTTCCGATATTGTTTGCCAAAAATTTAACAAGATTACCAAATGCTCTTTTATCGTAAATTTTGTGTCGTTGAGTTATGTCTTTTTCGATAATGGTTGCATATAGAGCGTCTAAATATTCGAATATTTTATCATACCCCTCTTCTCGTAAATCAATTCCTTTGGGTAAAGAAGTTTCGTTTACATATTCAAAAAATAAGGCTTCATAGTTCAAATATTTATTGTTTGTGTCTATGTTTATTCCTTGTAAATATTCCGAAAATGAAAAAGGTAATATTGAAATTTCAATATATCTACCGCTCAATAAAGTTGCTAACTCACTTGATAATAAGTTTGCATTAGAACCTGTAATGTAAATATCTGTGTTTTCTGTGGCATAAAGTCCGTCAACCAATTTTTCAAAATCTAATATATTCTGAATTTCATCAAGAAAGATGTAATTCATTTTATCGGCTTGTAGTTTTTCTTTTATTTCAAAGTAGAGTTTATCCCAAGATTTGTTAAGAAAATTTTCAGGTAGTTCAAAATTATAAAATTGTATTTGCTTATCTGAAATTTCTTCTTTTGATAAATCATCTCTAAACATTTGTAAAAGAGTAGATTTGCCGGAACGACGTAAACCTGTCACAACTTTTATTATATCTTTGTCTTTATACGACAACAACTTATCAAGATAATATTTTCTTCTAATTTTTTCTATCATATTGCAAATATACAATAAAAATTATCAAAACTTTCGTTTTTTGCAAGTTTTGATAATTTTATTATCAGTCTTTGAGTGCCGCACAATGGGAGTCCACGCCAGTCTGTCTAATAACTATACAGAGTGGCTTAAAAGTTCAAGTTCAAGGCTTGCTGCTTTTTTGTAAAGCGCAGTATACTAAGGTATATGAGCATTTACAAAAAGTAG
>JAMOQI010000023.1 GCA_027064095.1 Bacteroidales bacterium
ATGCGGCATATTCGTCGCTTACAAATTCTAAGAAATTCATTAAATTGTATGAGCGTAGTTGGTATGAATAGGTTTGATTGGCTCTGTGAATATATAAGTTAGTATATGGTACAGCATCAGCAAAAACTTTTCCAGCTTCAACTTCAAAATCTGTAAATCCTATAGGAGATAAGTAAAAACGTTTAAAGAAATTAAATTTTAGTTTACTGTATTGAAAATCAGAGTTGAAAACATCCTTTAACCCCTGCGTATAAGTCAACTGAAATATCGGGTATTTTGATATAACGGGTGTTTTATAATCCATTCCTTGATAATACTTTTCGTTTGGAGCAAATCTTAATTTTGTTATAATTTCGCTAGAGGTAATATTTTCCATTGTGTAATCATCGTAAGTAAAGCCCCAATTACCTCCTGCTTTTTGAATAGTATGTTTTAAACTAATTGTTGTAGAAATATCATTACCCCAATCTTTATAATGCTCGATATTAAACATATCGTAGTACAATATTTTATCGGCAACACCACGCTTAAATGAGAGAAAGAAATTATCTTCATTAATAAACATCATTTCCATTCCTGGAAAATTGGTTTCTCGTTGATACATTGCCGTAATAGTATGCCGAGGGCTTTCTTTTATAGGTTTTTTGTTGAGTGATTGTGTAGCTCGTATTGAATATTTAAACTGCTCATCTTTAAACCCGTAAACAACAAATCCATCTAAGCGAAAAGTTTTGCTAAATTTATCACTTGTGCGTCCACCAACTCTTAATCTAAAACCTTCAATATCGTTGAAACTATAAAATGTATTAACTGGTCCTACATCTATTTTATCAAAATTCCAATATCCTGCCACTAATAACATAATAACATCCATTGTTCGCCTAAAAGCCGGAACATTTTGGACGCTATCAACCATTACATAAATATTTTTTTCTTGATTACTTAGTTTTGTTATTCTATTTTCTTTCCAAAACGTTTCATCTTTTTTGTTATACCCTTCAACTAAAATTTTATTTTCTATTCCTTTGAATATAGTGTCCGTAATTTCTTTATTAAATTCATACTTATTGTAAGAAACAGTTTTTTTACCAAACATTCCTGTTCCTGTTTTCCCAATGTTAAAGTCAATAATTATTTCATCACGTGTAATCATCCAAACTTCGTTATTTATGAACGAGAATTCTTGAATAATTTGCATATCGTTAACAAAATTAAGATTAATGTCATCCATTACACGCATATCTACTTTTACAACAGAATACTTATCATCGTTTGTTATATATAAATTACCTTTGAATGCAAAGTCTTGTTTATTTCTTGGCTGAAAAGCTAAATTTATACAATTATATCCATTAATATCTACGGTGTCAATAATGTGAAACTTATAAATTGTTGGTGCTATATTAGAAATTGGACTAATAAATTGATTGGTTAAAAGTGTAATATTATTGTTATATATATCAATATCTTGATACATATTATCAATCATAAACCCAACCCCTTCATTGTCAATATAATCATGAAAGCCAATCATTTTACTGCCGTTTACATATTCTTTTTGTTCTTTTGGTTTCTTTCGAAAATATACAATCGACGAAGTTTCTTTTAAAAAAATTGGCAAGAATGGTTTTCCATTGATAGCTGCTGTATCAACGTAATTAAAAATAAACTGAAATTTATTGAATACTTTTTTCTTTCTAAATTTTTTTGTAATATTATTTAAATCAAATTCTATTTTTTCGTATTTATTATATTGATAATAATTTAAATGTTCTTTTCTATAAGTTCGACTGCGGGATTATTTTTATTTCTATACCTTTTTTTCTTTGATACTACAACTGCTTCATCAAGAATAATGGTATTTGCTTCTAATCGAAAATTAACAACTTGATTTTTCTCTTTAATGATATTTTTATATTGTTTTTTATAGCCTAAAAATGATGCTTCCAGTTTACTTGATGGCCATTGTGTTTCAATACTATATTTCCCATTATAATCGGTAATTGTACCTATGTTTTTCCCTACAAAAATTACATTTACAAATGGAAGTGGTTCTTTTGTTTTTGCATCTACAACCGTACCTCTAACTCTTGTCATTTTTTGGGCAACAGCTGGTTTCGTATTGAAAAAAAATATCAAAACAACTACATTAATTAATATATAATATTTAAAATTCATTTATTATTTTTTTGTTTAAAAACAAAGAGATTATGCATTAAAAAATTGAAACAAATACCAACCGTTGCCGATACAATAAGTTTTGAAATAACAGTATCGATATTAAAATATTCTACAATAAGATATAGACCAATAGTATTTAGTGCAATGCTCATAGCCCAAACTATTAAATACTTTATTGCTTGATGACTTATCTTGCCGTCTTTACTTACAAAAGTCCAATTTCGTTCAAGAAAAAAAGCTACAACACCTCCAATAAAAGCACTTATAAAGGTCGAAAGCACATACCAAATTTGGAAAATATCAGAAAGAATTATAAACAATGAAAAATCTAACGTAGTTGCTAATAGTGCTACTACATTATATCTAAAAAATTGTTTTAAATTTTTCTTTTGATTCATTTACAAAACATTTAATAAGTACAAAGTTTGCAAAACAATTAAACTGTAAATTCCTGCTAAAACATCGTCTAACATTACACTCCAATCACCTCGCATTTTATCTAATCTTCTTATAAACAAAGGCTTGGCTATATCAAAAAATCTAAATAATATAAGTGCATATAAATAATATTGCCATTGAAAAGGCATTGCCAAAACTGATATCCAAACACCTACTATTTCATCAATTACAATTTCTGAAGCATCGTGTTTCCACGTTCTATGAACAACTTTAATTGATTGTACACCAACAAAAGTCATAAGAATAATAGCAAACAGGTTAATTAGAATAATAGTTAACTCCTGATATCCTAAGTAATTTAGCAAATAATTAACAGCATATAATAATCCAATACCTAGTATTGAACCTGCTGTACCCGGAGCTATTGGGAAAAAACCAAAACCTAATCCTGATGCTATTATCTTATGTAACTTTATCATTTTCTTAGTCTTCTTGGTAATAATCTAATCCAAGATAGTTTATTAATTCTTCACCCATAAGATGTCTTAATGTATTTTCAAACTTTATTTTTTGTAAGAAAATATCGTGTATAGGTTCCAAACCTTCTTTTGTTTGTGGAGATTTAAAGTAGAACGATAACCATTCTTGAATACCTTTCATTCCTGCACGTTGTGCTAAATCCATAAATATCGCAAGGTCTAAAACAACTGGTGCCGCAAGTATTGAGTCTTTGCAAAGGAAATTAACTTTAATTTGCATTTTGTATCCTAACCAACCAAAAATATCAATATTATCCCAGCTTTCTTTAT
>JAMOQI010000024.1 GCA_027064095.1 Bacteroidales bacterium
ATCATCAAAAATTAAACATTTATATTTATCTTCACCTGATTTAAATCCCTGACTTAATGAAATATATCGCTTAACAAAAAGTAATAAAATATTTCTCCAGTTTATTTTTTTTATTACTTAAAGCTCTATAATAAACATCCTTTTTTCCTTTTGTAGGTGGAGTGAATTTACTTGTATATAATGAATTAATGGTTTTGCTCATTGTAAATGGAAGTATAAGCAGTAAATTAATAATATCGCCAAAAGGAACACCCGTTTCTTTTACAGATTTAAATATTTTAGAAGCTTTGCTTATTTTAAATAAATCAAGATACTCTTTGAAAAATTCCGGACTAACCCATGTATCCTTAAAAAAAAATTAATTCTTGAATTTTAGCAATATCTTTGTCGTGTAGCATAGTGGTAGCTTTTTTGTTGGTACTTCAAAGATACTAATATTCAGGTTATTAACCTGAATATTATGCTACTTTTTTACAAATTTATTACCTGATAGCACTTGTGTTTATTGGGTGCGAAACTTCAGTAAATATAACTTTTAGCTGACTTTTATAAAGATATAAAGAATTGATGAGTTGCTAAGTTTTTTTAAACTAAGGAACATAGATGTGTAATTTATATAGGTGAGATATTTCAAAAAAGAAATAGCCAATGAACGGAATTAGCCGATTTGAGTATAATCGGAAATTTATTCTTTTTGTAAAAAAAGATGATAAGTTTGGTATAACAATGTTTTATTTTTCTTGATCAAAGATATTTTATAAAATAATTATATGCTATGAATAATGTGGTTTAATTTTGAAATATGTATTAATAAATTTGTGCTGAAACTGTGAGTAAAGTTTATATCCAGTTCAGGAATCATAAAAGAGAAATAATTCCAAAATTCTATTTGAAGTATTTTCCTTGCCAGCTGTTTCTTTTCAATAGTTCTCTTTCGATTTTATTGAGAATTTGATCATTTCTAATATTTCCCCATGAATTTCCCACATTAAATCGTGGTGGAACTTCTCCTGCAAATCTTTCAATAACAAAATTTGGATTTAGTTGTTCCACAAAATCAACAATAAACTGTATATATTCATTAAGTTCAAAAAAGCGATAATTTTTAGGATTAATTAGATAGTCTTTAGCCATAGCTGTTCCTTTAATTATTTGCAATTGGTGGAATTTTATTGCATCAAGGGGTAGCTTATTGAGAATATTAGCTTCGGACATCATCATCTCTTTTGTTTCACCTGGCAGTCCAAAAATCATATGTCCACCTACTTTTATGCCATATTCATGGGTTATATTTATAGCTTTTACTACACTTTCAAAATTATGGCCTCGATTTATTTTTACCAAGCTTTCATCATAGCACGATTCTATTCCATATTCAATGATTACGTAGTATTTTTTTGATAATTCTGCAAAATACTCAAGCTTCTCTTTATCGATAACATCAGAACGGGTTCCTATTACTAGTCCAATAATACCAGGAATACTAAGAGCTTCATTATAAATCTTTATTAACTCTGGCAGAGGTTTATAAGTATTAGAATATGCTTGAAAATATGCAAGATATTTTTCTGACCTTCTATATCTATTTGTATGAAATTCCATTCCTTCGGTAAGTTGTTGAGCAATAGTTTTTTCCGGGGTGCAATAAGATGGATTGAAAGATTCATTATTGCAGTATGTACAACCTCCTCGTGCTACACTTCCATCTCTATTAGGACAAGTGAAGCCTGCATCTACGCTAAGTTTTTGTACTCTTTCTCCAAAATGTTTTTTAAAATATTGTGCATAAGCATTAAATCTTCTATCGTGTCCCCATGGGTATTTGTGAGTATTCATTATTGTTTTTGTAAAATTTATGTGTTACAAAAGTAATGTAATTAGGTATTGCTGTTAGATAAATAGATGATAATAAGTAAGGATAATATTTAAAAGATTATTTCATTTCTTCAATGTATTAAAATTTGTTATGTTCGTTTCATAATATTCTAACTTTGCCGACATGAATATTCCCGATTTTGTCAGTCTGTTTCGTTCAGACATTCAGTTTAATAATTTTGTTGATGCTATAAAAAATAAGCAAAAACATATTTATTTAAAAGGTTTATTAGGGTCCTCGAGTTCTATTTTAGCATATAATCTGCATAAAGAAAGTTCAGGAATTTCTCTTTTTGTACTTCCCGATAAAGAGAGTGCTGCTTTTTTTATGAATGACTTGGAACAAATATTGGGTGAAACAGCAAAAAAAATGAATAGAAAGAAGGTCCTTTTCTTTCCTTCGGCATATAAAAAAGCTTATGACTTTGAACATACTGATAATAACAATCTTCTTTATAGAACAGAAGTTATAAAGAGAATTGGTGATGGTAGCCGAAATCTTTTTGTTGTTACGTTCCCTGAAGCCTTAAGCGAGAAAATTGTAACTAAAAGTTACATAAGTAAAAACACATTAAAACTAAATGTAGGTGAAGAAGTTAGTTTGGATTTTATTATCGAGATACTTCAAGAGTATGGTTTTGAGCAGGTTGATTTTGTAGTGGAACCCGGACAATTTGCAATTCGTGGAGGATTGGTAGATATTTTCTCTTTCTCAAATGATTATCCATATCGAATTGAGTTTTTTGGCGATGAAGTTGAATCTATAAGAAGTTTTGACCCTACTACTCAGCGATCTGTTGAACAGGAAAAAAAGATACATATTATTCCTAATGTACAATCCAGAAGTATCTTGGAGAAAAGAACAGACTTGCTGAATTTTCTGCCCAAAAATACGAGGCTTTGGCTTAATAATATTAATCTTGTTGTTGATATTCTCAATAATGAATACTCTAAAGCTGTAGAACTATTTGACAAATTGGATACAACTATCAGCCAACAAAAGCCTGATGAGTTATTCTCTGATGGGAATACTTTTTTCGAATCCATAGAAAAACATTTGTCGATTGAGTATAATCAAGGCCAAAGTTATTATAAAGAAGCCAAGACTTTTGAATTTAACACGAAGCATCAGCCTCATTTTCATAAAAAATTTGACTTACTAGTAGACAATCTATTGGAAAACAGTGCTAATGGAATCAAAAATTTTATTCTTGCGGATCAGGAAAGTCAGATTAGAAGAATTAAGGCAATATTCGCTGATATGTCAGAAGATGAAGACCAGCCTATAGCAATACAATGGGAGCCTGTACTTCTTAGTTTGGAAAAGGGATTTATAGATATAGATAATGGTATTGCTTGTTATACCGACCATCAGATTTTTGAACGTTATCATAAATTTCAGCTTAAAGAGCGTTTTGCAAGTAAGGAAGCTATTACTCTTAAAGAGATATATAATTTGCAACCTGGTGATTTTGTTACTCATGTAGATCACGGTGTTGCGCGTTTTGGAGGTTTGGAGAAGATTAATAATAATGGTAAAGAGCAAGAAGCAATACGTTTACATTTTCAGAATAATGATTTAATTTATGTAAGTATTCATGCTCTTCATAGAGTTTCAAAATATGTAAGTAAAGATGGGACAGAGCCAAAACTAAGTAAATTGGGTTCTAAATCATGGGCAAATCTTAAAGCTAAAACAAAGACTAAGGTAAAGGATATTGCCAAAGATTTGATTAGCCTTTATGCCAAGCGTAAAGCTACAGAAGGCTATGCTTTTGAGCCTGATAGTTTTATGCAAACAGAATTAGAGGCATCGTTTATTTATGAGGATACTCCGGATCAGGTGAAAGCTACTGAGGATTTCAAGAAAGATATGGAGAGTAAAAGTCCGATGGATAGGCTTATATGTGGTGATGTTGGTTTTGGAAAAACAGAAATAGCTATTAGGGCAGCTTTTAAGGCTGTGGCTGATAATAAACAGGTAGCAGTTTTGGTCCCTACAACTATTTTAGCATTGCAACACTATCATACTTTCAAAGAAAGATTGGCAAATTTTCCTGCTAAGATAGATTATATCAATAGGTTTAGAACTAGAAAGGAACAACAGGAGATTTTAAAGAAATTAGCTCAAGGAGAAATTGATATTCTTATTGGAACACATAGAATCGTTGGTAAGGATGTGAAATTTAAAGACCTTGGATTGTTAATAATAGATGAAGAGCAGAAGTTTGGTGTTGCTATAAAAGAAAAACTTAAGAATTTAAAAGTAAATGTAGACACACTTACTTTGACTGCCACACCTATTCCGCGTACTTTGCAATTCTCATTAATGGGTGCCAGAGATTTAAGTATTATAAACACTCCTCCTCCTAATAGATTTCCTGTAGAAACTCGTTTGCATGCTATTAATGAGGACGTTATACGTGAAGCTATACAATACGAACTTGCCCGGCGTGGACAGGTTTATGTTATTAATAATCGCATTCAGAATATCTATGAAATAGCATTGCTAATAAACAAATTGGTGCCACAAGCCCGCGTAGCAGTTGGACATGGTCAAATGGAGGGGCGTAAATTGGAAAAGACAATGTTGGGTTTTGTAGAAGGTGATTATGATGTGCTTGTTGCAACTACAATTGTAGAATCAGGGCTTGATATTTCCAATGCCAATACAATGATAATTTACGATGCTCAAAATTACGGCTTAAGTGATTTGCATCAGCTTAGAGGTAGAGTAGGGCGTTCAAATAAAAAGGCTTTTTGTTATTTGCTTGCACCTCCTCTTTCTGTTCTTACTCAGGAGGCTCGCAAAAGATTACAATCGATAGAAGAATTTTCTGATTTAGGATCTGGTTTTAACATTGCAATGCGTGATTTAGATATACGCGGTGCCGGTAATATTCTTGGTGCTGAACAGAGTGGTTTTATTTCAGAAATAGGTTTTGAAATGTTCCATCAAATTATGGATGAAGCTATACAGGAACTTAAGGAAACGGATTTTAAAGATATTTTTAAGGATGAACTGGAAGCTAAAACAAAGACTTTTGTTAAGAATAACAGGCTCGAAACAGATATGAAAATACTAATTCCTGATGATTATATAGAACAGTCGAGCGAAAGACTTATTTTCTATAAAAAACTTGATGCTTGTAAAACAGAGGATGAGCTTGAAGCATTTAAAGAGGAAATATCTGATCGTTTTGGACCGATTACACCTGAAATTCATAGTCTTATCAATAGCTTGCGCCTTAGATGGATAGCACAGGCTTTAGGAATTGAGAAAATTAGTATTAAAAATAATATTATGATTGCCTGGTTGGTATACCGGCAAGAGTCAGAATACTATTCCAGCCAAACCTTTGCCAAGATAATACAATATCTACAAATAAATCCTAATGTCGCAAAACTTAAAGAGGTTAAAAACAAACTTATACTTAACTTCAATAATATTAATAGTATAGAAATAGCTTTGCAGAAACTACAGAAAATGTATAATTGGGTTGGTATACAATAAAATGGTTTGGGATATATTATTAAAACTTGCCTCCTAATACACAGGTCAATTTCGTATGCTGAATATCTCCATTTAGGTTGAAAGTTTCAATATATATGATATAGATTCCAATTTTAGCCTTTTGGTTATTGTTATCTATTCCATCCCAAATAATATGTCCCGATTGCCCAAGGAATTCACCATTCGTTAAGGTTCTAATTAATTTGCCATTTGCATCATAGATTAATATATTTGCACTATAACCTCCTTCAGGAAGATTATATGAAATCTCAAGAAAATCTTCAAAGCCATCATTATCTGGAGAGAATATTTCAGGAGAACGCGACCAAACATTAGAAGATGTTTTACCTTTGAAGGTCTGGCTATTCACATAAGTTGGTGTTCCTCCAAAGCCTTCAGCATTTCGTCCCGGAACTGCTGCTGACCGCCAATTGCTATGCTTAAAAGCACTTACATCAAAACTAATTCTTTCCAGACTAATTCCTTCGGGATTATTAATTAATGCATAGTGCATATCCTCAGTATAATTCATCCCGTCAATAAATTGTAATGAATTAGTGATAAGATAAATATTACCGGAACTATTGCTCATACTCGGTAATGAAATCATATCTATCATTTGATTTGGTTCTGCTACAAAATATTGCTGTTTTACTTTTGATGAAGAAGTGCTTAACACATAATATTTTTTTGGAAAAATCTGATAGCCATTAGTGCTAATATCTTTGATATTGGTATAGGTTTCGTCTTCGCTGTCCCAATTTGCTAAACGTAAGAATTTTAAGTCAATTATTTTTTCTGAATTATTATAAATCTCCACATAATCAACTCCATCATTTTTTGGGTTAAATAATATTTCATTTATCAATACATCGTTGGAGTCTGCTGTCTCAGCAAGTCCAAATGGAAGCTCAAAATTAGAGGATGTCGTATTACCAGCACAATCAGTAATCCCTTGCGATATAGTAAGTTTGTAAATAATTCCCATTTGTAATGGCGATGATAATTGCAATGTATAAGATTTATAATCCGGAAATGAAGCTTTAACATTTATTGGATTACCAATACCGTTAGAAATATTATATAACTGGGTGTTTAATGCTATTGTTGAGTCTAATGCTTCTTTCCAAAACAATTGCAATGTTTGAACATTAACCACCACTACTTTATCTATTTCAGGCGCTGTAATATCAGGATTAGAAGATTTTATGGAATTTATACTTCCCGGTGTTCCTCCATTTAAATTATTAGAGGCTTTCCAGTTGGTTTTTTCACCACAAGTATTTTCTGGGTCAATTTGTTCCAAAGACCAACCCCCATCTTCTTTGGCCACATTTTGATACCAATTGCTATTATAAGAAATGAAATGCATTAATTTATTGCTGTCAGTTCTTAATAAAAGATCAGTACCGGAATTTGTTAATGAAAAAGAAGAAAGTCCAACAAAATCACCATAGGGAGTAAAATATGTCTCATCAGATTGGTGGCCAATAATTAGATACGAATTAGGAGAAATATAAGCTTCTGGTAAAATTTTATCAGAGCTCCCTATTGTCAAAATCCAGTTTTTAATATTTACTTTTACATTGCTATTATTGTATATTTCAATGTATTCGGCATCTGGTAACCCTACTGTTGGTACAGGGTCAGACATTATTTCATTAATAACAATATCTCCTTTTTGTAGGTAATACCATCTAAAAGCTAAAGTTTGAGTACCCATTGCATTTCCGGCAATATCTTCTACACCACTAACGCTTATATTATATGCTTTATCGTAAACTAAGTTTGATGATAAATAAATATCTACGGTACTATTGTCAGTAGAAGATTTTACTACTGAAGAGGGTATTCCTACGCCTCCATCAATTTGGTAATTTTGAGTGTTTTCGCAAGTTGCTGAGTCAACGCTTTCATTAAAAAATAATTGTAAATGGCTATTAGATATAATTTTTACATCCATTATTTCCGGAGGGATAGTATCGTACTGAATATTTCCTGCATAAAAATTATCATAATAGAATTTCGTGGAATTGCTGGATGTATATTTACAAAATACTCCAAAGTAATTAGAATTGGTATAAGTGGTATCTAAAGTTGTCCCTTCTAAAATATAGTTTACACCAGCCTGGTCATCAGTAAATAAAGACCAATTACCATTAGGATCGCATTTAACTTTAATATTTAATTTGTTAACAGAGTTTCCTGTGCTTGCGTGAGTCCCATCAATTATCTTTGTCAATATATTTCCATCTTGTCGCCATAGCGAAATATTATCCTGAGTGGAGCCAATTTGTACATAATATCCATTTAATGAGCCTTTTAAATTGAAGTTATCAGAGGCAAGATAAACTCTAGAATAATTATTTGATGAAGAATTGAAAGAATGTTTAACATAGAAAGACCATTCTGAATTTCGTATAATATAGCTTGCAGTTGCCAGATATGAAGTGTCAGATCCAGAAGAAATTAAATGAAGATATTTTGAAGAATTAATTTCAAAATGTGATGTATTACCATCCCAGATAGGGTTTTGAGTAAAGTCTCCATCCGAAAAATCATCTTGGAATTGAGCAAAACCAGATATATAAACAACAGATAAACAGAATATTAAAATGTGTTTTAAATTCATACAGAAATATATTATGTAAATATAAAATAGTGAATAAAAGTAATATTTTTGTAATCGCAAATGATATTTTAATTTTTTAAACTTTCGATATGAAAATTGCAATAATTGGAGCTACTGGATTAGTGGGACGTAAAATGATAGAAGTACTGGAAGAAATGATGATAGATCATTCGCAGTTGATTTTTTCTGCTTCAGAAAAATCTATTGGTAAGCTTTTAGATTTTAATGGTGAGAAGCAAAAGGTGGTATCTGTTGCCGAGGCTTTAGAGTCTAATCCTGATATAGCTTTGTTTAGTGCAGGAAGTGCAGTTTCATTGGAGTGGGCTCCTAAATTTGCAGAAAAAGATTGTTATGTTATAGATAACTCTTCTGCATGGAGATTGGATGATAAAGTGCCATTAATAGTACCGGAAATAAATGCTAAAGAGATAAATCAAAATACTCGCATTATTGCAAATCCAAATTGTTCAACTATTCAGTTGGCACTTGCAATAAAACCATTGCAACATATTTATGGAATCAAGCGCATGGTAGTTTCTACATATCAATCTGTTACCGGCTCTGGTATAAATGGAATTAATCAATTGGAAAGTGAGCGCAGGGGCGAAATACCGGAGGTAAAAGCTTATCCACATCAGATTGATAAAAATGTTATTCCTCAGGGTGGAGATTTTCTTGAGAATGATTATACCACTGAAGAGATGAAGTTGGTTAATGAAACAAGAAAAATCCTTGATGCTCCTGATATGGCAATTACAGCTACTGTTGTAAGAGTACCGGTTACCGGTGGCCATTCTGAAGCTGTAAATTTAGAGTTTGAAAAGGATTATGATATCAACGAAGCTAAGAAACTTATCGGTATGATGCCCGGAATCGTTGTTTTAGATTTTCCACAAGCAAACCTTTATCCAATGCCTTCAATATCGGAAGGAAAAGACCAGGTTTTTGTTGGTAGAATTCGTCGTGATGAAAGTGTTGCCAGCGGACTTAATATGTGGGTGGTGGCGGATAACCTTCGCAAAGGTGCAGCTACTAATGCAGTTCAAATTGCAAAGTATATTTTCCTTAATGGCTTGTTAAAGAAATAATAAATTAGAATTACAGTTACTTTTTAGTTTGATTTTTATATTAAATATAATAGTCAGATAATAAATTATTTACAATTTATATACAATATATGATTTAGTGTCATATTTTCACTAAATCTAATTTGCATGATATTTCCATTGTAGAATTTTAGTAGAAATACAGGCTAAACCAAAATCATTCTTAATTTTTTAAAAAGTATTTACACATATATTTAAAATAAATTGTAAATTTGCTCATAATAATCTTATTAAAATTTGTGACCTATGACCGAAGAAGCTGAAATGTGTTTAGAAATGGCCGAAGAAAGTATGCAAGCAAGTATTGAACATTTGCGCAGAGAGTTGCATAAACTTAGAGCCGGTAAAGCTAATCCTTCTATTTTAGATGGCATTATGATTGAGAACTATGGTAGCAAGATGCCTCTAAATCAAGTTGCTAGTATTAACACTCCTGATGCCAGGACTTTAGTTATTCAGCCTTGGGATAAATCTAATCTTAGCATTATTGAGAAAGAAATAATAAACTCTAATATTGGTTTAAATCCTCAAAATGATGGTACTATTATTAGATTAAATATTCCTGTGCTAACAGAAGAGAGGCGTCATGAGTTAATTAAAAGAGCAAAAGCTGAAGCTGAGGAAGCTCGTATTGGTATTAGAAATGCAAGAAAATCTGCTATGCATGAGGCTCAACAATTAGAAAAAGATGGACTTAGTGAAGATATGCGTAAACGTCTCGAAACTAAAATTCAAGAAGTAACAGATAAGTTTGGAAAAGTAGTTGAAGATGTGTTGTCTGAGAAAGAAAAGGATATTTCAACAATATAAATTAACGATATTCGCTGATAATCCCACCTATAATAAAATAATAGTGTGGGATTTTTAATTTATTAAACATATAAATTAGCTTATAATGAAACTAAATAATATAATAAAGGCAATTGAATCATTGGCACCGTTATCATTACAAGAAAAGTACGATAATAGTGGACTTATTGTTGGTAGCTCAAAGATGGAAATTACAAAAGCTATAATAAGTTTTGATGTTACTGAGCGGGTTATAGAAGAGGCTATTTCATTAGGAGCTAATTTAATAATTTCTCACCATCCTATCATTTTTGGGGGAATAAAAAAGCTAAACTACGGCAATTATGTGGAGAGAGTTGTAATGCAAGCCATTAAAAATGATATTGCTCTTTATGCAGCTCATACTAATCTTGATAACGTAATTGAAGGCACTAATAGAATCTTGGCCGATAAGCTAGAGTTAGATAATTTAGAAGTTTTACAAGGTGTAGATAATCAACTATTTAAATTGGTAGTTTTTGTGCCTTCTTCACATTTAGAACAAGTAAAGACGGCTATTTTTGAAGCCGGTGCCGGTCATATAGGAAATTACGATCAATGTAGTTATAGTACAAATGGAGAAGGAAGTTTTAGAGCACTAAATGGAGCAAATCCTTATGTCGGAACTCATAATAAACAACATATTGAAAGTGAATATCGTTTAGAAACTATTTTCCCCTCACACATAAAAGGGAACGTGTTGCAGGCAATGATAAATGCTCATCCTTATGAAGAAGTTGCCTATGATATTTACTCCTTGGAAAAGAAGAATAAATATATTGGTGCAGGAGTAATCGGAAAGTTAAAGAATGAGATATCAGAAAAAGAATTCCTGATTAAATTAAAGGATATAACTCAAGCAAAATGTATTCGACATACTAAGTTAAGAAATAAGACAGTCAAAAAAGTCGCAATATGTGGAGGAAGTGGGGCGTTCCTAATAAAAAACGCAATTCACTCAGACGCTGATATCTATATAACCGGTGATGTAAAATATCATGAGTTTTTTGATGCCGAAGATAAAATGATAATAGCAGACATTGGACATTATGAAAGTGAGCAGTTTACTACCAAATTATTATATGATTTTATTAAAGAAAAATTTCCTACATTTGCAGTCCAAATTTCGGATATTAATACCAATCCGATAAATTATTTGTAATCAGGAAATTAACTATAAATAACCTATGAGCAAAATTAAATCTGGAGACGCACAAAAGAATCAATTTGCAAATATCTCCGTAGAAGAACGCTTAGTTGCATTAGCTAGACTTCAAGATATAGATTCTCAAATTGATGATATTAGAATCGTTAGAGGAGAATTACCTCTTGAAGTACAAGACTTAGAAGATGAAGTACAAGGTCTTCAAACTAGAATTGATAAGCTAAATGCTGAGATTCAAGAAATAGAAAATAGTATAAAAGAAAAAGAAGCAGTTCTTAGCGAAGGCGTTATTTTGGTAAAAAAATACGAAGAGCAAAGAATGAATGTTCGTAATAATCGCGAATACGATTCTTTAACTAAGGAGATTGAATATCAAGGTCTTGAAATGCAATTGGCAGAAAAGAGAATAAAAGAATTCACTTATTCTGTTGAAATGAAAAAAGAGGTGATAGCACAAGCTGAAGAGAAACTTAATAGTAGAATCGCGGATCTAGAGGATAAAAAGAATAAATTGGCAGAGATTGTTTCTGAAACTGAGCGTGAAGAAAAAGAATTAAACGAGAAGTCGAGAGAAAACGAGAAGTTTATTGAACCACGCTTATTGACAGCATATAAACGTATTCGTGAGAATGCCCGTAATGGATTAGCAGTAGTGCCTATTGAGCGTGATGCTTGTGGAGGTTGCTTTAATAAAATTCCACCACAACGTCAACTTGATATTCGTATGCACAAGAAAATTATCGTTTGCGAGTATTGTGGACGTATTTTGATTGATAATGAAATAAAAGAGATTGTAGCAGGAAAATAAGTCTTTGATACAAATCTTATTAGCCTGAGCTCGGCATAAGCTTTCTGCGAGATAAATTTTATATCGGGCTATGGCTATTAAAAACCAAACTCTATTAGAGCTTGGTTTTTTGTTTATTACGAATCAATTTAATGTATTTTTGCAATTAATTAGAATTTAGACTATCCTATGAAACACTTACGCAATTTCTGTATAATAGCACATATCGACCATGGTAAAAGTACTTTGGCCGATCGTCTCTTAGAATTTACCGAAACTGTTTCACAAAGAGATCTGCAAGCCCAAGTTCTTGACGATATGGAGCTGGAACGCGAACGAGGTATCACTATAAAAAGCCATGCAATACAGATGGACTATCTTTATAATGGAGAGAAGTATAGTCTTAACCTTATTGATACTCCCGGTCATGTAGATTTTAGCTACGAAGTATCTCGATCTATTGCTGCCTGTGAGGGAGCTCTTTTAATCGTTGACGCCACTCAAGGAATTCAAGCACAAACTATTTCTAATCTATATTTGGCAATTGAAAATGACCTTGAAATTATTCCAGTAATGAATAAGATGGACCTCCCAAATGCTATGCCACTGGAGGTTGCCGATCAAATTGTTGACCTTATAGGCTGCGACCTTGAAGATATTATTGAGGCTAGTGGAAAAACAGGATATGGCGTTGATAAGATATTAGATGCAATAGTAGAAAAAGTCCCTCCTCCAGTAGGAGATCCTGAGGCTCCTTTGCAAGCCTTAATTTTTGATTCCGTTTTTAATTCTTTTAGAGGAATTATTGCATATTTCAAAATTGTGCAAGGTTCTATTAAAAAGAATGACTTGGTAAAATTTTATAATACCGGTAAGGAATACAAGGCTGATGAAATTGGAGTGTTACGTTTAAAACAAGAACCTAGAAATCAGCTTTCTACGGGTGATGTGGGATATATTATTTCTGGAATTAAAACGTCTAAAGAAGTTCAGGTAGGTGATACTATTACTCATATTTCCAGACCTTGCGATAAACCAATTGGAGGTTTTGAAGATGTAAAACCTATGGTGTTTGCCGGAGTTTACCCTGTTGATGCTGAAGACTATGAAGACCTAAGGGCTGCCATGGAGAAACTTCAACTTAATGATGCTTCATTAACTTATGAACCTGAATCTTCTGCCGCTCTTGGTTTTGGTTTCCGTTGTGGTTTCCTTGGTCTACTGCATATGGAAATTATCCAGGAACGCCTTGATAGAGAGTTTAATATGAACGTTATTACAACTGTTCCCAATGTGTCATATAAAGTTTATACTCGTAAGGGGGAAATTTTAGATGTTTATAACCCCTCGGGATTGCCAGATATTTCTGCTATTGACCATATTGAAGAGCCTTTTATCCTTGCTCAAGTTATACTTCAGTCCGAGTTTATGGGGCCGGTGATGAAATTGTGTCTTGATAAAAGAGGTGTTCTTAAAAACACTACCTTCTTAACTAGTAATCGTGTAGAACTTAGTTTTGATATGCCTTTGGGTGAGATTGTTTTTGATTTTTATGATAAGCTTAAAAGTATTTCTAAAGGTTATGCTTCTTTCGACTATCATATTAATGGATTTCAAACAGCAAATTTAGTGCGTCTAGACATATTACTTAATGGTGAATATGTTGATGCCTTAAGTACTCTTATTCATAAAGATAATGCTTACGAATTTGGTAAAAGAATATGCGTAAAGCTTAAAGAACTTATTCCTCGTCAGCAGTTTGATATTGCTATTCAGGCCGCAATAGGAGCTAAGATTATCTCCCGCGAAACAGTAAAAGCTGTTCGTAAAGATGTAACAGCCAAATGTTATGGTGGTGATATTACTAGAAAACGTAAGCTTTTGGAAAAACAAAAGAAAGGTAAGAAACGTATGCGACAAGTAGGAAATGTAGAAGTTCCTCAGACAGCTTTCTTAGCAGTACTAAAACTGGATTAATGAGAATTAAATAAAATATTAAATTTAAAAAGGCTCCTATAGAGGAGCCTTTTTAGTAGAGATTGAGTGGTTTTTAGAATAGATTTCTTTTCTAAGGAATTGCTATTATTATTAACATAAGAAGTAGTGTTATAAGGGAGATTCTGAATAATATTTCTAGACTTTTCATTTTTATTAGTTTTTTATCATTAGTATTATTTCTTTAATTATTGTCTATAGCAAATATATGATTCTTATATTTGCTTTTATAAGAGAAGAATACGGAATATGAATAGGTAAAATACTGAAATTTTATTTTTTTTTATGGGTAATAATACAGATTTATAGTCATTTATTGTGCTTAGTGATTTATTTTTTTTTAAAATTAGTAATGAATCATATAATTTTATTTATGCCGACAAAGAAATTTGTAATATTAATGGCATCTTTTGCACCATTCTTTTTTTTAGGCTATGCATAAAGGATTATCCAATTGTTAACAAACAAATAATTTCTGGGATTAAATTTTGTTCTCTTAGCTGTTAATGGATGGGTATACAAATGAAAGCTATATTGAATTTTAATATCAAGTTATTATTTATTCTTTTCGCAAATATCAATTAGCATTTTTAGTCTGTTATAGCCGCTTCTTTCCACAGGTGATGATTTAAATAATTTTTTAAAAGTCGGTTTTTCAAGTGTTTCCCAATCTTGTTTTTTCATTAGAGCAAGAGAGTCGCTAATTTTTAAAAGTGGCTCTGTACTAGTTTTTGCTTTAGAATTCCATGGGCAAACATCTTGACAGATATCACAGCCAAAAATCCAATTATTAAGTTTTGGTTTTAGTTCTTCGGGGATATCTTTTTTAGATTCTATATTGAGGTAAGCGATACATTTTGTGGCATCCATTTTATATTCGTTACTGAGAGCACCTGTGGGACATGCATCAAGACATTTTGTGCAATTTCCACAATATGATTTTTCCAATGGACTATCATTTTGCAGGTCCAATCCTACCACTATTTCGCCAATAAAAAAGTATGAACCAAGTTTCTTATTGAGCAGTAAAGTATTTTTACCTATCCATCCCAGTCCGGCTTTTTGTGCCCATCTTTTATCCAAAATAGGAGCAGAATCTGTAAATGCACGCATTATTGTGCCTGGAATTTTCTCTTCGATAAAACTCATAAGTACCTTGAGTCTATCTTTTATAACATAATGATAATCAATTCCTAAGGCGTATTTTGAAATTTTATAATGGCTTTCTGGATGTAATTGTCTTTGTGGAAAATAATTCAGCAAAACAGAAATTACAGACTGACTTCCTTCTACTAATTTCGAAGGGTCGAGTCTCTTTTCCATATTACGAGCCATATAAGTCATTTCGCCATGGAAATTATTTCTCAGCCATTCTTCAATATGTGGTTTCTCAGTGTTTAAAGTTTCAATTTTGGAAATACCACAAGCATCAAAGCCTAATTCTAAAGCTTTACTTTTTATTTGCTGCGACAATGAGATATCGGACATTCTATAAATTGAAAAGGTCTTTTTGGTCAGGAATTCTGCTTTTGCCCAAATGATTATATGCAGCTTCAGTAGCCTCACGACCTCTTGGAGTACGCATTAAATAACCCTCCATAATAAGAAATGGCTCATAAACTTCTTCAATGGTGCCAGAATCTTCACCTACGGCTGTAGCGATAGTAGTAAGTCCTACCGGCCCTCCTTTAAACTTGTCAATAATGGTACTTAAAATACGAATATCCATTTCATCAAGGCCATTTTTATCGACATTTAAAGCTTCTAATGAATAGTTTACAATATTAATATCTATAGTACCATCGCCTTTTATTTGTGCAAAATCTCTTACTCGTCTTAATAATCCATTAGCAATTCGTGGAGTGCCTCTACTTCTGCGTGCTATCTCTAAGGCTGCTTGGTCTTTTATTGGGACTTTAAGAATACCGGCGGAGCGATGTACAATAGTAGCCAGAGTATCAGCATTATAATAAGCTAAACGGGAATTAATGCCAAAACGTGAGCGTAATGGAGCAGTTAATAAACCGGAACGAGTTGTAGCACCAATTAAGGTAAATGGATTTAATGTTATTTGAACAGTCCTGGCATTAGGACCAGATTCGAGCATAATATCAATTTTAAAGTCCTCCATAGCAGCATATAAGTATTCTTCTACTATTGCACTCATCCTATGGATTTCATCAATAAAAAGAACATCATTTTCCTCAAGGTTGGTAAGTAATCCAGCTAAATCACCAGGCTTGTCTAATACAGGTCCGGAGGTGATTTTAATGCCAACACCAAGTTCATTGGCAATAATATTTGATAGGGTAGTTTTTCCTAAACCGGGAGGCCCGTGAAGTAAAACATGGTCCAAGGCATCACCTCTTTGTTTTGCTGCTTGAACAAAAACCATTAAGTTTTCTACCACTTGGGGCTGTCCTTTAAAACTATCAAAACTACCTGGTCGCAACGCCTTTTCATATTCTTGCTCTGAATTTGAAAGGTTTTCTTGCTCCGGATTTAAAACATCATTCATAATGGCAAAGGTAAAAAAAATGAGGTGTTAAATTAGATTTGTTTAAACTTAAAATTTGATGATAAGAATGGATTTATTGTTTTTATTCTAATTATTGTGTTGAATTTTTTCAAAAAGGCTTCAAAAAAGATAAATTAAATTCTTATTTTATTATAAAACATACTGATGTTTATAAATTTATTAATAGTTATATTGCTTATTATCATAGTCTAAGAATAAATTTTTATTAAAAATAAAAAAATGCAAAAAAGAATGTTGACAAATAAAAATAAATATTACATTTGCACTCCTGTTAGGGCGATTAGCTCAGTTGGTTCAGAGCACCTCGTTTACACCGAGGGGGTCGGGGGTTCGAATCCCTCATCGCCCACAATGATTATTAAAAGCATCTGCATAGCAGATGCTTTTTTTATGCCCAATATTTTCTTTCAAGCCTGCTTGAAAAAGAAAATATTGGGCATAAAAAAACAGCTTTTGTTTTTCACAAAAGCGTATTTTAATAATTATTGATGTGCCTCCCTACTAAGGATAGCCGCCGTTTTCAGGCGGCAATCCCTTTCTTAAACCAATCTGTTATATTTTCAGAATAAAAAAACAGCTTTTGTTTTTCACAAAAGCGTATTTTAATAATTATTGATGTGCCTCCCTTCTAAGGATAGCCGCCGTTTTCAGGCGGCAATCCCGTCAATA
>JAMOQI010000025.1 GCA_027064095.1 Bacteroidales bacterium
TTAATCAACTTTGATAGAGGTTTTGCTGTGATTTAAGGGGTTATGCAAGAAGTCTAATAGTAGATATTTAATGAGCAAGCTTATCACTATCATAATGATTTTATTTCTAAGGGTTAAGGTTTGTTCCTTATTGGATCTACTTAAAGAATGTTGTGAAATTATTTAGTTTAAGCTTTATTATATGTAAAATTAAATATAATTAATTAATATTATATTAAGGACGAAAGCATGATAAAAGGTTTGAGTATTATTGCAGCTACGTTAGTAACTTCTGCATTTTTAGTTGGTTGTGGAAGTAGTGATAGTGATGATTCAGTTGTAACAGAGTATTATAATGGAAAATTTGTTGATGCTGGTGTTGCTGGTATTAAATATGAGTGTGGGAGTGCAAGTGGCTTTACATTAGCAGAAGGTATTTATGGTCCTTGTGTTGCAGGTACTCCAGTTACTTTTAGCGTAGGTAACCTTATTTTAGGTACACTTTCAGGAGAAGTTACTAGAGAATTTACTGATCCACAAAAGACTATTGTAACACCAAGATTATTAGCGGAAAATGCAGCTGGAACTCCAGAAGAACAAGAAGATGCTACTGCAAAGATTGCCATTACATTGCAATCTTTAGATGTTGATGGTGATCCAACAAATGGTATTACAATTACACCTGCAATTATTCAGGTTGTTAATAGACAATATCCAGAGTCAGTAGTACTTGCAGAGCCAGAAATTACAGTTGATGAGGTTGTTGTTCATGCACAAGCTGTGGTTGCAACTATAGTTGAAGAAACTGGTAATATAAATATGACAGCAGTTGATGAAGAAACTGCATTAGCACACTTGGAATTGACAGAAGAATTAATTGATAATAATACAATTACTCCACCTGCGCAACCTGTTACTCCAACAGGTGCTGTTGCAGAAAATTAAGATTATATCTTTTCTTTATATAAACTACTAAGTATAACTTAGTAGTTTATATACTAAATCAATAGGGGTTTATCATAAAAATTTCTTTTTTTCTGTCACTTTTAATTTCTTCTAGTATTTACGCCACGCAATTTTCAAACGCTACATCTTTTCAAGGTTATACAGGTGTTATCAATACACCGAATGCTCAAATTATTAAAGAAGGTACAATGGTACTTCATTATAATAATCAATTTGACAATTCTACTCGTGCATATAATTATAGTAAAGAGTATAATTTTCAAGAAGATTATATAGTTGGATTTGGTTTTTTTTCTTTTTTAGAAATTCAAGGAAGACTTTCTGAATCTCCTGGGTATCATCGAGATTTATCAGCAAATGTAAAGTTTCAGCTGCCTTATCATCATAAATATTTACCAAATATTGCCATAGGCATACAAGATTTAGGTGGTGCTGCAAATAATTATGATAATCAATATATTGTGCTTGATAAAGAGTATAAATTTTTTCGTTCTGCAATTGGCTATGGTCATGCAACTACAAAAAATAGTTCTAATGCACGTATGGATGGAGTATTTGGTTCTTTAGAAATTCAGGCAACTCCTTGGTTATACATCATGGGAGAAAATGATACTCGGGAGAATCATGTTGGAATGCGATTAGAGATGCCTAACTCATGGAGTGAAAATTTTAATTTGCAGGCAACATTAGCATATAATATTACAGAATCTCAAACGAGTTTTGGAATAAATTTAAATATACCTCTTATACATAACTCTATGAAACATTCAAAAACTTTTGTGAAACAAAAAACAGCTAAAATAATAAAGGAAGAAAAAAAGTATTTAGATTTACAAAATGAGAACCTATCAAAAAATAAAGAGCAATATTCTAATGATCTTTTAATTGATAATTATTCTAAAATTGATTCTCCATCTAAACTAGTGAATAGGTTAGCTATATTTGGATTTGAAAATATTAGAGTCGCTCAACAGAATGATATATTATATTTGGAAGTTGAAAATACAATTTTTGATCACACTGATTTAGATGCTATAGGTTATATTTTAGGCGTACTAGTTACAAGTGATATAGATTCTAAAAAGTATGTTTTGACACTTCTTAAGAATAATATTCAAACCATAACTATTTCTGGAAATATTAAAGATTTTAAAAATTATTTATCAAATTCTTCTCTCGAAAACACTAGAGTCTTAAAAAGTCATTTAAAGTTTAGTAGAAATTTTGATACAAAAGATATAGCATATTCAAAACTGAAAAACAGTAGTTTTTTTATACCTCGTGTCGAGTTTTCATTAGGAATAACTTCAACAATAGGTACTGAATATGGGGTATATGATTATATTGCGGCTTTAAGAACAAATATATATATGACATTATATGATGGACTTGTTGCTTCAGTAATGTATGAAATGCCTTTTGCAAATAGTAGTGATTTTGATTCTGGTGGAGTATATTATATAGAAAATAAATTAAATAATAGAATTGTAAATGCTATGTTGCATCAAACTATACATTTAGATAATTTTTTAAATACAATTTCTTTCGGTAAATATAAAACTGATTATATAGGGGTTTTAGACCAAGCAAATTATACAACGACTGATGGTCAACATGCTATAAAATTTACAGGTGGATATTTTTCAAACACAAACGACAGAACATTAATAGATAAAGAGATTTACTTAGCATCTTATCGTTATAATTATGCACCGATGGATCTTTATTTAGAAGTTACTTATGGAAAATATTGGTATGGGGATAGAGGTGCAAGAGTTGAATTAAAAAGATTTTTTGGAGAGACTAGCATAGCTCTTTACTATAAAAATACTAGAGCAGATTATTCAAATGCACCTAGTGCAACAGAAGAAATAGCAGGGGCAACAATTTCATTTCCTTTTACAGCTAGAAAGTTATATAAAGCTAATTATTTTCAGATTAAAGGAAAAAGAGATTGGCAATATAGTGTTTCTTCTACAATTAATAGAGATGATGGAACAAATAGTTTAAATGGAAATTTTGGTATTATACCTACAACAGATTTAAAATTAACTACAGAGTATCTAAATAGAGATAGGCTAAGTAGTGATTATATTCTAAATCATTTAGATAGATTACGCGATGCATATATAGAGTATAGTAAATAGCTAAAAGTTTTAGCTATGTTTATTTACTCTTTTTACTGAAAACAACTCTAAAATGTTGATCCTGACACTCAAGTTTCTCTACTGCATTTTGTGTGATGTAGAGTTTTTTCTTTGAATGTATTATTAATTCTCCCTTTATAAAAT
>JAMOQI010000026.1 GCA_027064095.1 Bacteroidales bacterium
CTCCACAAATCCGCCTGGTAAAATATATTCTTCAAATTGATGAAAAAGATAGACAACGGTTTGTATCCAAATAAGAAATAACGCAAAATCCGTTTTTATTATAAACACACATGAAATTATCAGCATATAAACTGCTAAAAATATTGTTGATTTATACCAATTCTCATATAACCATTTCATATTGTTTCCCTTTAATATTAATATTGTTGCTTGTTGCTAACGGAAGTCCACGCATTAACCCCAATAATACTCAGAATTAATACCATAGAAGCCCATTTAACGGTTTTTGTGAGTTGCTAATTTACAAAATATTTTAATTATAATCTCATTGGAGTTAAAATATAATGCTTTAAAATACTTCTTATGAGTCCATACAAAGGCAAAATACTAAGCACAAAGCCTTTAAGTCTTGCTTTCAACTAGTTTATGCCAAAAATTGACACAAGTCTCCTAAGATTATAAACCATCATCATTATATTTACTTAGCTTAGTACATTTTCCTTTCCACGCATTAGTGTGTAGGTAGAGTCCAATTGACGTTTCAACGTGCCGAACTGATGTTTGGTTATCTGCTGCCGAAGCTTGTAGTAGTCAGGGTATTGAAACTCCACACTTTTAATTTATCACTAATTTTACTTAATGCTACAATATTCATATTTAGCACTTTACCCGCATTACGTATAGCTGTTGTTGCCAGCTGGCTATCTTTCTTTTAATACGTTTTCTACTTCTTTTATTAGTTTCTCTTTTTCGGGCAATACATAAGTGAATTTTAATGCAAAAACATTATTTTCTAATCCGTTTAATATATATTCTGCTGTTATTTCATCTTTATCTGTGCATAATATTATTCCAATAGGTGGATTATCATCTTCTTCATTTACTTCGGTTTTGTAGTAATTCAAATATGTATTTAATTGTCCCGCATCTGTTATCTTTAATTTTCTTGTTTTAAGTTCTATCAAAATATAGCTTTTCAGAATTTTGTTATAAAATACCATATCTACATAATGATACGTATTATTTAAAGTTATTCGTTGCTGTGAGCCGACAAACATAAATCCTTTTCCAACACGAGTTTGTTTTCGGGTATTCCCAAAAATTCAAAGACATAGTGATTTTTAATTATATCTTCGGGTTTTGCCAATTCTTGACCTTTTTCGGATAATTCAATAATAATATTCTTGTTCTGTTTGCCTTGTGAAAGAATTAATCTTTCATATAATGAACTTTCAATTTATCTTTTTCTATTTTTTTTCTTGCATTATGTTGGATTTTTCTTTGCTTGCTGGCAACGGCAGTCCGTCCAAAAACCTCCATAAATTCTGTTTAAATTCATATTATTCAGTTAATTTCAGGCAAAAATAAGGCTTTTTGCGAGAGCATCGAAAAAGTGAGGGAAATTCTGCCCGAAAACCAACCGGGCTTAAAATAGCTTATCCGCAGTCTGGGGGGAACCAACTGATTTCTGTCTTGTCCTTTAATGTATTTCATACTGTAAATATACTAATATCCAGCGAATTACACCTATTGATAACTCAGCTTTTTATTAACAATTTTTTGTGGGGGGAGGAATAAACAGTCTGACGGTCAAGCATATGAGACATTGGGCGGTTTAATGCTCCAGCTTTTCTCCCGATAAATATCGGGATTACTATGCCGTTTATTAACGTTCATTTAATTTAACCACTTATTGCCCAATGACTTATATACGATGTTAGGCGGTCGTCATTTCATTTTTTTAATCATTTTTATTACCTAATATCCAGTCAATAGCATTTATATGTTTCACTCCGTTATAATTTCCTGTTTCGTAATCCATTGTAATAAGTAATCTTTCGTTAAAATCCGGAATTTTATAAAAAGGAGTGAGTTCTCGTTCAAGAGTTTTTTGCTCTTTTACTGTATATGCCACTTGAATATATTGTGTATAACCATCTTTGTTTCGAGCAACGAAATCGACTTCAAGATTATCTGTTTTTCCTATCCAAATTTGATAATTACGACGAAGCAATTCAAGATATATCACATTTTCAAGTAAATGCCCTGCATCTGCCGTAAGTTCTTTCCCAAGTAACGCATATCGCAAACCCAAATCTACAAGATAGTATTTTTCTTGTGTTGCTAAATGTTGTTTTCCTTTAATATCGTATCGATTTACTTTATAAAAAAGATAAGATTCCACAAGCGTATCAATGTATTTTGATACTGTTTTATTGTCAATTTTTTTTCCGTTTGCCGTAAGAACTTTTGCAATATTTCTTGCTGAAACTCTTGAACCGATGCTATCAATCAGAAAATTAACAACTTCTTTATAAGATGTTTCATAATATATTTTGTGTCTTTTCTGTATATCATTCTCATATATGTTTTGAAAAACGGTTTTAAGATATTCGTAAGCATAACTTTCTCCCGACTCGATAAATCCAACAGCTTCAGGAAATCCTCCTATTCGCATATAATTTGCAAAAGCACGGTCGGGAGTTGCTGTTTTACCCGTAAACTCGAGGTACTCGGCAAACGAGAATGGCAATACAGTAATTTCATATGCTCTGCCTGTAAGTATAGTTGCTAATTCACTTGATAGAAGATAAGCATTAGAACCTGTAACATATAAATCTATATTTTGAGTAACATATAATCCTTCAAGTAGTTTTTCAAATTCTGGAATGTTTTGAACTTCGTCAATGAAAACATAATTCGTTACATCTTCTTGTAATTGTGCTTTGATATAATCGTAAATTTCTTTCCAGTTTTTTTCAGCAAGAAAGCGAAATTCGGGTAAGTCCATATTTATGGATATAATCGAAATATTCGGATTTTTTTCCCTTAATAACTTTTGAAATTGTAAAAGTAAAGTTGATTTACCCGAGCGACGAACACCTGTTATAACTTTAATAAAGTTTTTGTCTTTTAGTACAAGAAGTTTGTCAAGCAATATTTTTCTTAAAATTTTAGACATATAACTATTCTTAATTTAATACTGCAAAGATAATTCAAATTCCTCAAAGTTTCGTTATGTGTTAAGTATGAGGAATTGTGTTTCTTTGACTTATTGTTCTATTTGATTCCAACTAACGTCAAAATTAGTTATTTTTGGTCTGTAATCCTTTATTCATGGGCAATACCATTGAAAAATAATTTAAAATATTTTGTATTTTTTCTAATTTTTCACCTTTTCTGTATATTCAACA
>JAMOQI010000027.1 GCA_027064095.1 Bacteroidales bacterium
GAAATTTGCTTCATCAGACAGTAAAGAAATGAGCGATTTTGTAGATTATATGAATAAATTTATAAAAGAAAACTCTACCGAAGACTGTCAAATATCAATAACAGGAATGCCGTCGGTTTATGTACGAATGAATGAGAGTTTATTATCCAGCCAAGCAAGTAGTTTAACAATAGCAATATTAATGGTACTTATTATAGTTGGATTAATATTAAAATCTTTCTCAAAAGGTGTTTATGCAACAATACCTATAATAGTAACTATTGCTATTCTATTCGGTTTTATGGGTTATGCAGGTATTGCATTAGATATTGCAACAGTATTGGTAGCAAGTATTGCGCTTGGTATTGGTATCGATTATTCCATACATGTAATTACACACTTTAATCATTCAATGAAAGAAACTGGTGATATAAATAAAGCTTTGGAAGACACTATAATGATTAGCGGAAAAGCTATAGTAATAAATGTTGTTTCTGTAGCAGCGGGATTTTTGGTGTTATTATTCTCTCAAATGGTTCCCTTACAAAATTTTGGGCTATTAGTAGCTTTAAGTATGGTAGGTTCAGGACTTGGAGCCTTAACACTTCTACCTGTTATATTAATATTAACAAATAGAAAAAAACAAATAACAGTAAAATAAATATTTATAAACCTTTAAAAAATAAGGTGAGATGAAAGTAAAAGAAACAATTTTTAAAAAATTTGCTGACACTGTCATAAATCAAAAACAATTACGAAATATTACTGTTAGCCAATTAGACAAATACATGTTTAATGAGATGATAGCAAAATATGACGGAAAGGATGATCCTGATACTCAATTGGCAAGATATCAATTGTTTTCAGCAATATTACACTCGGTTAAACGGAACCTTAATAAAGGATACATTTCAACTAATGTAGTAAAAAAATTAAAAGATGTCTTAGTGGGTGACACGTTATTAGTATCAGGTGATTATAGAATACGAAAAGATGTGCATATTAAATATAAAGAAAAATATGGCGAATACCCTCCCAATTTCATAACTCTTTCACCTACCCAAAGATGTAATCTGCAATGTACAGGATGTTATGCCGCAAGTAATCATAATACTACCCCTACATTACCTTATAATGTTGTAGATAAAATAGTATGGGAAGCACGAAATATTATGGGAATTAAATTTATTGTTGTAAGTGGCGGCGAGCCATTAATATATAAAAGTGAAGGGAAAACACTGCTTGATTTGTTCGAAAAATACAATGATATTTTCTTTCTTGTTTATACTAATGGAACATTGATAAATTCAACTGTTGCGAAGAGAATGGCAGAATTGAAAAATGTTTTACCCGCAATATCTGTTGAAGGATACGAAAAAGAAACTGACGAAAGAAGAGGCGCAGGTGTTTATAAAAAAATACTGCAGGCAATAGATAGGTTAAAAACTGTCGGTGTGCCATTTGCTATATCAGTTACCGCCACAAGTAAAAATGTTAATACTCTTTTAACCGAGGAATTTTATAATTACTATTTTGATGAGTTAGGGGCAACATTTATGTGGCAGTTCCAGTTTATGCCAATCGGAAAAGGAAAAAACACATTCGATTTAGTGGTGTCGCCAAAAGAAAGAGTGGAACTATATAAAATATGGGAAAAAATTGTTAAAGAAAAAAAATATCCATTTGCCGATTTTTGGAATAATGCCATATTATCTAATGGTTGTATTGCTTATGGCAATGATAGCGGCTATTTATATATAGATTGGAATGGTAATATTATGCCTTGTGTTTTTGTACCTTACTATGTTGATAACATATATGACTTGTATAAAAAGAATAAAACATTGGCAGATGCAACTAATTCCGATTTAATGAAGAGAGGTAGAAAATGGAAAAACGAATATAATAACCGCAATAAATTAATGCCTTGCTCCATTAGAGATCATTATAAAAACTTTAGAGAAAACATACTCACCGAAAACTCGAAACCAGAGAATAAACAAGCTGCTGAAGCTTTAAAAGATGAGAATTATTTCCAAACTATGGTTAAATATGATGAAGAATTAACCATATTAACTGAGAATATTAATATTAACAAATAGAAAAAAACAAATAACAGTAAAATAAATATTTATAAACATTTAAAATTAAAGTACAATGAAAACAGTAAAAATTTCAGTATTAGTAAGCGCATTATTCCTTTTATTCGGATTTAATGCTAACGCACAAGATGGAAACACCATTCTTAAAAAATTAGACGAAGTAATGTATTCGCCTAAAGACATGACCGGCAACACCGAAATTATTCTTATAGATAAAGCCGGAAAAAAGAAAACTCGTAAGGCAACAACCATTCAAAAAGGAACAGATAAGCGATTGTTTAGATTTACAGCACCTGCATCGCAAGCCGGAATTGCAACCTTGTCTTTACCAAACGATGTAATGTATTTATACATGCCTGCTTTTGGAAAAGAGCGTAGAATATCTTCATCGGTAAAAAGCCAAAAATTTGCAGGAACCGATTTTGCTTACGAAGATATGGAGGCAAAATTGTTTGTGGATAAATATACTGCCAAATTATTAAAAACAGAAGGTGATTTATTGGTAGTTGAATTAACACCCAAATCCAAGAAATCTTCCTATTCTAAAATTATCGTAAAATTGGATAAAACCAATTACTATCCTACATATATGGAGTTTTATGATAAAGGAAATCATAAAATTAAAACTGCCACCTATAAGTTTGAGAAAATTGGTAAATATTGGAATGCAAAAGAAATAACTATGGTTGATTTAAAGAAAAATCACAAAACTATAATGAAAATGTCTGACATTAAATACGACACAGGCTTAACTGATGATGACTTCACAGTAAGAAAATTAAAACAATAAATAAATTATAGAGGAGGAGTTTAAAAATTATTTTAAACTCCTCCTCATAATTGTTCTTACAATGAAAAATCATTAACAATATTTAATATACTAACCAATTAAGAAGGAACAATAACAAATAATGGCTATATATAAATATATATTTACAAAGATTTTAGGGTGGAAAATAACAGGTGAATTACCTGATATTAAAAAGTCAGTTATCATTTTTGCGCCTCACACATCTTATTGGGATGGCTTTTATGGAAAATTGTTTATGATGACTACAAATATTCGATATAAGTTTTTATCGAAAAAAGAGTTTTTTAAATTTCCATTAAATTATTTTTTCAAAGCTTATGGTTCTATTCCTGTTGAGGAAAACAAAGATTACATTAACCAAATCACTGAGTTATACCGAACAAACAGCGAATTGCATATCGTTCTTTCTCCGGAGGGGCAATTAGCAAGAACAGAACACTGGCGAAAAGGTTTTTATTATATGGCAACAAGAGCAAATGTTCCAATTATCGTTGGTTATATCGACTATAAAAAGAAAGAAGTAGGTATCAAAGGAGTAATTACAGAAACTAGTGATTTAAAAAATACAATGACAACAATATCTAATATGTATAAGGATGTAAATGCAAAATATCCTGAGTTGTTTGCGTTAGACAAAAGATTTAGTTAAACATCAAAAATAACAGCACAAAGTAATGAAAAAGAATGTAGCATTAGTATTAGGCAGTGGAGGAGCTCGTGGAGTGGCTCATATTGGAGTAATTAACGAATTGCTTAATCAAGGCTATAATATAACCTCTATTTCCGGCACATCAATGGGAGCATTGGTTGGAGGAATATATGCAACAGGTAAATTGAAAGTTTATGAGGAATGGATGTGCTCATTAAGTAAACTTGATGTTTTTAATCTTGTTGATTTTACTTTAAGTTTAAATGGACTGGTAAAAGGAGATAAGATACTGAAAGAAATGAAAAAAATGATTCCTGATAGAACCATTGAAACACTTCCTATTCCATTTGTTGCTGTTGCTACTGATATTATTAACGGCAAAGAAGTAATATTAAATAAAGGCAGTTTATACGATGCAATCCGAGCTTCTATTTCTATACCCACTGTATTTACTCCTTTCGATTATAATGGAATGAAACTAGTTGATGGAGGTATATTAAACCCAATCCCTATTGATAGAGTAAAACGTCACAAAGATGATATTTTAGTTGTAGTTAATTTAGCTTCTAGTAAAGAATCTAAAAAGCCTGTTTCTAAACAAAATAATAATGAAAAACACAACAATAATTATCTCAACAAAATTCATGATACTATAAATAATATTATTCCAGAGAATAAGACTGATAGTATTGGATATTTTAATCTGATGAACAAAACAACAAGTCTTATGATTCAGAAGGTCTCTGATCTAACTTTGGAACAATACAAACCAGATATATTAATTGATATTCACAGAGATGCTTATGGTACGTTTGAGTTTTATAGGTCTAAAGAAATTATTGAATTTGGGATGAAAGAAACGAGAAAAGAATTAAAAAAACTGTAATTACATGAAAAAAGCAACAGCAATAATTTGTGTTTACGACGAAGAAAAAACCATTAAAGATGTTGTGTCGAAAGTATGTGATTACTTTTTTGATGAAGTAATTGTTGTAAATGACGGCTCAACAGACAAAACCGATGATATATTGAATGAACTCAAAAAGATTTACGAATTCAGATATATTAAATTGGAAGAAAACAAAGGTAAAGGTTTTGCTATGGCAACTGGTATTGAGAATGCAACTGGTGAAATCATAGTTTTTGTTGATGCCGATTTATCAAACTTACAAGAAGACCATCTGTTTGAATTAACTATGTCCTTAGTACACAAAGAGGCTGATATGATACTTGGTCAGGCAACCGAAACATTAATTGATTACAGCATAAATCCTTTTAAATCGTTTACCGGCGAAAGGTCGGTATTTAAGAAAGATATATTGCCCATTGTCGATAAAATGAAACATTCGAGATTTGGTGTTGAAACACTTATAAACCTGTATTATCAATCGGAAGGTAAAAAAGTAAAGTATGTAATGTTGAGTGGATTAAAACACCCGACAAAATTTGATAAAATTTCAAAACAACAAGCTCTTAAAGAATTTATGAAAGAAGGACACCAAATTGCCTTAACTGCATTTAAAAACTTTGATTTAATAACAAGTTCAATTAAAAAGAAACTAAAAATATGAAACCATTAAAAATAGGAAACTTAACAGTAAAAGTTCCCATAATTCAAGGAGGTATGGGAGTGGCAATATCCTTATCAAGGCTTGCTTCTGCTGTAGCAAATGAAGGTGGTATTGGTGTTATTTCTGCCGTGGGTATTGGAATGACAGAGCCTGATTACATTAAAAACTTTCGAAATGCAAATAAACGGGCTTTACGAAAGGAAATAAAAAAAGCAAGAGAGTTATCGCCACATGGTGTAATTGGTATAAACCTTATGGTGGCTGTATCTGATTTTGACGATTTGCTAAAAGTTGCAATAGAAGAAAAAATAGATGTAGTTTTTATTAGTGCCGGACTACCTTTAAAAAATCCTGTTAATCTTCCTGTTGAAATATTAGAAGACTCAGGAGTTAAGATAATTCCAAAAGTTTCTTCGGTAAGAGCAGCAAATCTTATTTTTAATTATTGGAGTAATAATTATAATAGAGTTCCTGACGGTATTGTCATTGAAGGTCCTTTGTCGGGTGGTCATCAAGGATTTAGAAAAAATGATTTAATTAACCCTAAAATTAAATTATCTGATTTAATAGAAGAAACCGTTAAAGTCATAAAACCTTTTGAAGAAAAATATAATAAAGAAATCCCTGTTATTGCGGCAGGTGGTATATATACCGGAGAGGATATATATAAAATAATGCAGTCAGGTGCAAAAGCTGTGAAAATGGGAACTCGCTTTGTTCCTACTTTCGAATGCGATGCTGACGAAGAATTTAAGAAATCATATATTTCTGCAAAAAAAGAAGATATTACAATTATTGACAGTCCAGTGGGTTTACCTGCAAGAGTTATAAAAAATAATTTTGTGAATGATATTTTAAAAGGAATAGAAAAACCTGTTAAATGTCCATGGAAATGTCTTAAAACTTGTAATTATAAAGAAGTCTCTTTTTGTATTGCACAATCATTATTTAATGCAGCACAAGGAAAAATGGAAGAGGGTTTTGCATTTGCAGGAACAAATGCATATTTAACAGATAAATTGCAATCTGTTGCAGATATTTTCGATGAATTAATTTCTGAATACAATCAAAAAAAATTACAATTAAGAATAGTTTAATTTATTAATAATAAGTATAATTATGAAAAGAATAAATTTAATAATCATTGGAGCAATAGCACTACTGTTTAGTGCAAACATTGCAAAAGCACAAGAGAATGCAAACAAATTAAAATTATCGGGAGAATTAATGACCGACCAACGATTTTTGCTTAACGACCCTAACGATTGGGCGTGGAATGAAAACCGCTTAACATTAAAACTTGACAAAAAAATTACCGATAATTCTAAATTTTACAGTGAAGTTTGGTTAAGAAACATCGGGCTTCCGCAAATTAATTCATCGGCAGACCTTTACAATAAAGGAATTGTTGACCCTTACAACCTTGAAGTAAGAGAAGCCTATGTTCAACTATTTGGCTTTTTAACCAAAAACCTCGATGTGAAAATTGGTCGCCAGCGTATTGTTTGGGGAACAGCCGACAAACTAAATCCAACTGATAATCTTAATCCTTACGATTTAGAAGATGTACTAGACTTCGGTCGCCATAGAGGTTCTGATGCGATTAGTTTAGATTATTATTTCAACTCGGATTTCTCTTTACAAGGCGTATATATTCCATTCTTTGAACCGGCAAATATGCCTGTTGGTATTTTTGCAAATGCACTTACACCGGCAATGGAAATGCCACAAGGTATAACGCTAAAAGGCTTTAATGACCAAATAAATATGCCGAAATATAATTTGGCAGAAAGCTCTACTGCAGGTTTAAAATTTAAAGGCTTTGCAGCAGGTTTCGATTTTTCGTTAAGTTATGTTTGGGGTAGAGATGGTATGCCAATGGCAACATATAATACTTTTACTCCTGTTGATACAATGGGAGGAATTACAATAAACTCAGATTTGTCGTTTTACCGAACACATATTTTTGGAGCTGATTTGGCAGGAAGCATAGGTGGTGTCGGTGTTTGGGCAGAAGCAGCAGCCTTCTTACCTGAACACGAACAGATAATGACAACTGATTTATCAGCTATGTACCCAATGTCTCCTGTTCCTGTTACCCAAGACTCTATAATGTTAGAAAAAGAAACTTATGTGAAATTTGTAGTAGGTGCAGATTATAATTTTGCCAACGGAAGTTATCTTAATTTTCAATATATGCACGGCTTTATGAACGAAAGAGGTGCCGACAATTTAAACGATTATTTCTTTATTCGTTATCAAATGAAGTTTTTTGATGATAAACTAAAATTCACACCAATTGGTGGTGGATTTATTGTATCCGATTGGGACGATGTGGAAAATAATTACGCATTAATATACGCACCTGAGCTTTCGTATATGGCAACCGATAATGCAGAAATAATATTATCCACAGCATTATTTGATGGTAAAGGCGACAATATGTTTGCTAAACTGACTGATTATAATATGCTTATGTTTAAACTAAAATATAGTTTTTAAATAATTTCTTAAAGTTAATGTAGGCTTATAGCCTACATTAACTTATTCTGAAATAAGTTTATACTAATTTTTACAAAGATGAATAAACAAAGATGATAAATTCCAAAAATATAACAATATTTTGGTCCACCTTGTTTATTAAAAAGCGAAAAATGGTAGAAAATTATTTGAATTCAAGAAAGACATTAATAGCAATTTTGGCTAAGTATACAAAACGAATTGATGAGCAGTATCAAATATAAAGATGGATGCATAAATATGAATATGAAAACAAACGTTCTGTAAAAAGCACTGTATTAATTAAAACTAAAAAAATTGTTAAAAAAATGATTTTAATAGATATTAGTTGCATATATCAACTAAAAACTAATACATTTGCAGCCGCATAAATATTAAGACTATGAAACAAGATAATTTACTATTAGAAATGGCCATTAGATTAATGATAAATAAGAATACTTATAGTACTGAAAAACCTGACATCAAACAAGTTAATATTGTTCTATCTATTGAGCAACACGCTTTTTTACATATTGTAAGTAATAGAGAATCAGATGTTATTTTGAAAGAAATGGCTGATACAATAAGTAAAGATAAGTCAGATATAATGTAATGCTCTTTATATTAGTTGATGATTTCAACATTTGTTAATTACAACTTATTATATATTAATTGTTTAAACAATAATACAGATGCTTAAATATTATAAAATTATTTTAGAGAAAGGGAGTTTTGATAAATTTCAGTTTAAGAAAAAATTAAATTTAAAGGATTATTTTAATGTAAATTAATTTTTTACATTAAAATAATGATGGTTAGTGAATATTAACTATCTTTGCAATACTATTTAATATACTTATAATAAAAGAGACTATTAATAATGAAGAAAAATAATATTTGGCCTACAATAAAAAAGAATGCTTATAAAGCTTTAGATCCTATTATCAATTTATTAATAAAACTAAAGTTAACACCTAACGGGATAACAGTAATTGGTTTTATAATAACAATAGCATCAGCAACAATTTTAATTGTAGGAGCAGAAATTGGGAACAAAGGTGATACAAGATATATCACCTGGTTCGGAATTATACTTTTATTAGCCGGTGTTTTTGATATGCTTGACGGACAATTGGCTCGTAAAACTAATCAAATGACAAAGTTCGGCGCGTTATTCGATTCTGTTATAGATAGATATAGCGAAATGGTAATGTTTTTCGGAATAGCATATTACTTAGTTTCATATCACTATTTTTTAAGTGGAGTTTTTGCTTTCATTGCAATGATAGGCTCAATAATGGTAAGTTATGTAAGGGCAAGAGCCGAAGGATTGGGTGAAAATTGCAGTATTGGAATAATGCAAAGACCCGAAAGAGTTCTCACAATTGGAATAACAGCTATTTTATATGGCGTTATTTCGCATTTTACAGGAGAATTTAAAATTAATGTTGACTGGTTACCATTCTCATTAATTGAGAATATATCAATATTCACAATACCAATATTTATACTTGCTGTATTAACTAATTATACAGCATTTCAAAGATTAAATTTCTGTAGAAAGAAAATGTAAAACTTATTAAATATCAATTTAAATATACATAAAATGAATACAAAAAAGAGTATTAAAGAACCTAATGGTAAATTAGGAATTTTAACCCCAGGTATGGGAGCCGTATCTACAACATTTATGGCTGGAGTAATTGCAGCCAATAAAGGTTTAGGAATGCCTATTGGATCTATTTCTCAAATGGGAAAGATTAGATTAGGAAAACGAACTGATAACAACAATCCTAATGTAAAAGATTTTGTTCCATTAGCTTCTTTGGAGGATATGGTTTTTGGTGGTTGGGATATATACAATGATAATGTATATGAGTCAGCTTTAAATGCAGGTGTTTTAGAAAAAGACTTGTTAAACAATATTAAAGATGAATTGTCAGAGATTAAACCAATGCCGGCAGTTTTTGATCATAAATTTGTAAAAAATATTAATGGCGATAATGTAAAAAAAGAAAAAACTAAAATGGATTCAGCCAAAGCTTTAATGGCTGACATCTCAAATTTTAAAGAAAAAAACAATTGCGACCGTTTAGTTGTGGTTTGGTGTGCATCAACAGAGGTTTATACACAAATTTCAGAGGTGCATCTTTCAATAGAAAAGTTTGAGAAAGCATTAGAAGAAAATCATCCTGCAATAGCTCCAAGTATGATTTATGCTTATGCAGCCATAAAAAGCGGAGTACCTTTTGCAAATGGGGCTCCAAATTTAACTGTTGACACACCTGCATTAATAGATTTGGCTAATAAATTAAACGTTCCTATTGCCGGTAAAGATTTTAAAACAGGACAAACTTTAATGAAAACAATTTTAGGACCCGGTTTAAAAACTCGTTTGCTAGGTATTGACGGTTGGTTCTCTACAAATATTTTAGGCAACAGAGATGGAGAAGTATTAGATGATGTAGATTCGTTTAAAACTAAAGAAGTGTCTAAGCTAAGTGTATTAGACAGTGTTTTAGAACCTGACAAATATCCTGAATTATATAAAGATATGTACCATAAAGTGCGTATTAACTATTACCCACCAAAAGGCGATGATAAAGAAAGTTGGGATAATATTGATATTTTTGGTTGGTTAGGATACAAAATGCAAATTAAAGTTAATTTCCTTTGTAAAGACTCAATACTTGCAGCACCCGTTGTTTTAGACCTTGCTATATTTATGGATTTAGCTAATCGTGCCGGAATGAAAGGAATACAAGAATGGTTATCGTTCTACTTTAAATCTCCACAAACAAAAGAAGGTTTAGAGCCTATACACGATATTTTCTTACAAAAAATAAAGTTTGAAAATACGTTAAGGCATCTTATGGGTGAAGAATTAATAAACTATTTAGGATTGGACTATTACCAAGAAGACTAAGAAAATGATAAAGTTACATAAGATAATAGCATCAGGATTAGGTTTTGGTTTTTTCCCAATAGCTCCTGGAACAGCTGGATCAATACTAGGTATTGGATTATTATATGCCGTTAACTATTGGCTAAATTATTTAGGATATCAGGAGTTAACCATTATTCTAATTAACCTGTTTGCTATTATTCTTATGACTTTTATTGGTGTACAATCAATTAAAGTTGTTCATAGAACATGGAAACACGATGCTTCAGAAATTGTAATTGATGAAATAGTAGGTGTTTGGATAGCAGTTTTGGCAATGCCTTTTCAATGGCAATATTATTTATATGCACTTATATTATTTAGATTTTTTGATATAGTCAAGCCTTTATTTATAAGAAGATTAGACAAAATGCAAGGCGATTGGAGTGTAATGTTAGACGATGTTTTAGCAGGAATTTACAGCTTAATTGTTTTGCAAACTTTGTACTTCTTAAACGTTTTATAAATGAATAAAAAGAAAAATTTAAAACAATTTTTTAGATACAATATAGTAGCATTATTAGCAACTACATTAGATTTTTCTTTGTTTATAATCCTTTCTGATATTTTTCAGATTTGGTATGTACTTTCAACATTTATAAGTGCTTTTATCGGTGGTGTTGTATCTTTCTTTCTTGAACGAAATTGGACTTTTGTAAGTAAAGACGGAAAAATAAGTCATCAAGCAATAAAGTATTTAATAGTTTGGGCTATGAGCATTGTATTAAATACCATTGGCCTATATTTTATTGTAGAATATTTTAACATCGATACTGTTATTTCAAAAGTTATTGTATCAGCATCGGTTGGTATTTGTTTCAATTTTTTTATGCACAATCTTTTTGTTTTTAAACAAAAATAACAAATGAACTTAAAACATTATATATTTATTAATATAGTAGCATTGATATTTTTTTTCAATGCGCAACCTACTGTTGCTCAGAAAATGACAAAAGTTAGAGGTACCGTAATAGATGCAAAAACAAAAGAGCCTCTTCCATTTGTAAATATAGTTTTTACCGGAAAAAATATAGGAACGATTACTGATTATGACGGGAAATATAGTATTGAAACACAATGGCCATCAAATAAACTGGAAGCATCATTTGTAGGCTATAAAAAACAAACAAAAAATATTATAAAAGAGAAAAATCAAGTAATTAATTTTCAATTAGAAGCAAATACTATTATTCTTGGTGAAGCAGTTATAGTAGCAAAGAAAAAAAGATATAGAAATAAAAACAATCCGGCAGTTGAACTTATAAGAAAAGTAGTTGAAAATAAAAACTTAAACAGAAAAGAATATTTAGATTATTATCAATATAATAAATATGAAAAAATAGAATTTGATTTAAATAATATTACAGAAAAATTTAGAAAAGACAAAGCATTCAATAAATTTCAATTTATTTTTAATTATGTTGATACGGCAGATATAAATGGAAAACCATATTTGCCAATATTTTTAAAAGAAACTTCATCAAAGGTTTATTACAGAAAAAATATCAAAAGCAAAAAAGAATATGTAACAGGGCAAAAAATGATTGGCTTTCATGATTATATAGACAATGAAGGTGTTGGGTTTATGATTGATAATATGTATCAAGATGTTGATATATACAACAATAATATTACACTTTTAACCAATCAATTTATTAGTCCAATTTCTAATGTTGCACCAATAATTTATAAGTTTTTCATTATTGATACAATCAATATTAATGGATATAATTGTATAAACTTAGCTTTTCAGCCAAGAAATAAACAAGATTTTGCATTCAAAGGTAATTTGTATATTACAAATGATGATAAGTATTCTGTTGTAAAAGTAGATATGCGTATAATGGACGACATTAATCTTAATTTTGTTAATGATATGCAAATTATTCAAGAATTTTCATTCATAAATAACGAAGTTTGGATGATTACACGTGATGAAATAATTATCGACTTTAATATTGGCAAAACAGGAACAGGAATGTTTGGTAAAAAAACTGTTTTTTACAATAACTATGAATTTAATAAAGAAATTCCCGATACAATTTTTAATGGAATAGAAAATAAAATTTTAGTTGAAGGATATAACAAAAAAGATGAAACGTTTTGGCAAGATAATAGAATTACAAAACTAAGTAATCAAGAAAAAAATATTTATGTGATGGTTGATAGCGTTCAAAATGTTCCTGCTTTTAGGCGAACAATGGATGTTATTATGTTATTAGTGGCAGGATACTGGAATTTTGACAAAATAGATGTAGGACCTGTTAATACATTTTATAGTTTCAACGATATAGAAGGTTTTAGATTAAGAGTTGGTGGACGCACAAGTGATAAATTTAGTAAAACTTTTCGCTTAGACGGATTTGTTGTTTACGGGTTTAAAGATGAGCGGTTTAAGTATTCAATACGAGCTACACAATCTCTCAACAATAAACCATTAAAAGAAAACCCTCGACATACTATTATGGCTATGTATCAACGAGAGACAAATTTCCCCGGAATGGAAATGATGTTTATTAATGAGGACAATTTCTTTTTGTCATTTAAGCGTGGTGTTGCCGATAAAATATTGTATTACGATATGTTTAATATCGAGCATTATAAAGATTGGGATAATAATATTTCTACTACAATATCGCTAAAACATACTATACAAGAAGCAGGAGGTAATTGGGGTTTTACTTATGATGATTACACAATGGAAAATATTACCTCTAGCGAAATTATAACACAATTAAGATTTGCTCCAAACGAAAAGTATTATCAAGGAATGGATTATAAAATACCGGTTATATCAAAATACCCGATATTTCAGTTGACTTATACGCAGGGTTTAAAGGGTGTTTTTAACTCCGATTTTCAATACAGTAAACTAAAATTTAATTTCTTTAAACGTTTTTACTTATCCCCTATAGGATTTACAGATTTTGAAGTTGAAGCAGGAAAAGTTTTTGCTGACGCTGTACCATATACTAATTTATATATCCATAGAGCCAATCAAACCTATTCATACCAACTACGCTCATACAATTTAATGAATTTCTTAGAATTTGTAAGCGACGAATATGCCGCATTATTTGTTGAACACTATTTTAATGGATTTATTTTAAATAAGATTCCTTTATTTAAACGCCTAAAGTGGCGAACAATTATATCAGCTAAAGGGATTTATGGCGGACTAACCGATGCTAATAATCCTGAAAAAACAGAAGGATTAATGAATTTCCCTACCGATGAAAACGGAAATCCTACAACATATACTTTATCGGCAAAACCATATGCAGAAGTTAGTGTTGGAATTGGAAATATATTCAAATTTTTCCGAGTTGACTTAGTAAAAAGAATGACATACTTAGATAATCCGTATGTACAGGAATACGGAATAAGAGCAAGATTTAAATTTGATTTTTAAAGAATATACAAATGAAATTATTAAGAAAAAGATTATCAGAATACAATTTACCTCAATTATTTAAGGCAAAGGATATGTATCCGTTTTACCATAAATTAGAAACTGGACAAGATACTGAGGTATATATGAAGGGTAAAAAAATATTGATGTTTGGGTCTAATAGTTATTTGGGTCTAACTAATCACCCAGAATTAATAGAAGCTTCAATAAGTGCATTAAAGAAATATGGAACAGGAGCGTCAGGTTCGCGTTTAATGAATGGTAATTTAGACTTACACGAAGAATTGGAAGAAAAACTTGCTCAATTTGTAGGAAAACCTGCAGCTACTGTTTTTAGTACAGGTTTTCAAGCCAATGTTGGAACAATACCATGTCTTTTAGGAAGAAATGATTATTTGGTTATTGATGAGAAATCTCACGCATCAATAATTGAAGGAAGCCGTTTAGCTTTTGCAAAAACACTAAAATATAAGCATAACGATATGCAGTCGTTAGAAAAGATTTTACAAAAAACAGATAAAACAAAAGCAACTTTAATTGTTACCGATGGAGTTTTTAGTATGGAAGGAGATGTAGCTCCACTTAATAAAATTGTAGAATTAGCTGAAAAATACAATGCTTCAATTATGTTAGACGATGCTCACGGACTTGGCGTTATGGGTGTTAATGGAGCAGGAACAGCATCTCATTTTAATCTTACAGACAAGACAGATATAATAATGGGGACGTTTAGTAAATCTTTGGCTTCATTAGGTGGTTTTGTCGCAAGTGATAAAGACACCATTAATTATATTAAACATAATGCTAGAGCATTAATTTTTAGTGCCGGAATACCACCCGCATCGGCAGCAACCGTTTTAAAGGCATTAGAAATAATAAAAGCAGAGCCTCATAGAATTGAAAAATTATGGGAGAATACAAAATATGCAAAAAAATGTTTGACCGATGCTAATTTTGAAATAGGAAATAGTGAAGCTCCTATAATTCCAATATTTGTAGGAGAAGATGTTAGAACTTATGCTTTTGCAAGTACATTAATTAAAAATGGAGTGTATGTTAACCCTGTTGTTCATCCTGCTGTTGAATTAGGAAAGGGGATTTTGCGTTTTTCGCTGATGGCAACACATACATTTGATCAAATAAATCAAGCCGTAGATGTACTTATTAAGAGTAGAGAACATGTAGAAACTTTATCATTAAAAAACTTTCAATATGAGTAAAGTAGAAATAAAAGAAGTTAAATCTAAATCAGATTTAAATAAGTTTATTGCTTTTCCAAACAAACTGTATAAAGGAAATAAATACAGAGTACCACAGTTGGACATATATGAAAAGAAAAGTTTAGATCGTAAAAAAAATCCGGCTTTTGATTTTTGTGTTGCTAGGTATTGGTTGGCATATAAAGATGAGAAAATTGTTGGTAGAATAGCAGGAATATTAAACAATAAATCTAACGATATTTGGAATGAAAAATATCTTCGTTTTGGTTGGATTGATTTTATTGACGACATTGAGGTTTCAACAGCATTAATAAATACCGTAGAAAATTGGGGTAAAGTGTTAAAAATTGAGGCTGTTCACGGTCCTTTAGGTTTTACCGATATGGATTTGGAAGGAATGCTTGTGGAAGGGTTTGATGAGATTGGAACACAGGCAGTAATTTATAATTATCCTTATTATCCTGTTCATCTCGAAAAATTGGGATATAAAAAAGATGCAGATTGGATACAACACGAAATAAAAATTCCTAAAGAAGTTCCTGAAAGAGTAAAACGAATAACAGATTTAGTACTAAAAAAATATGAGCTAAGAATTCTTGAAACTAAAAAAGCTAAAGATATATTACCTTATGCTAAAAAAATGTTTCAAACTTTAAATGAAGCTTTTCAGCATTTATATGGCTATGTTCCTTTAACTGATAAACAAATAAAACAATATACTAATGATTATTTTTCTGCTATAGACCCAAAGTATGTATGTTTTATTTTAAATAAAGAAGATGATGTTGTTGGCTTTGGTATATCAATATTATCATTATCAAAAGCCCTACAAAAAGCAAATGGAAAACTATTTCCTTTTGGATTTATTCATATTTTAAAAGCATTAAAGAAAAATGACACTGTCGATATGCTCTTACAAGGAGTAAAACCTGATTATATAAAAAAGGGGGTTGCAGCAGTTTTTTATAATAAATTAATGCAAGCTTATATTGATAATGGTATTAAAACAGCTATTACCAGTCATATTTTAGAAGACAATAAAAATTCTCATCAAATGTTCGATGCTTATGATACTCGCCAACACTTAAGACGAAGAATTTACATTAAACATTTATAAAATGAAAAAAGTACTTATTACAGGCGCTAGTGGTTTTATAGGTAGCTTTTTGGTAGAAGAAGCTCTAAAAGAAGGTTATGATGTTTA
>JAMOQI010000028.1 GCA_027064095.1 Bacteroidales bacterium
ATCAGCAAGGACTTTTAATTCCATTATCACCCACCCTTCTTCTAACGGCTCTCCAGGCTGGGCATAAGTAGGCGTTTGATTTACAGCGGTTTTAAAATGCACATTTCCCTGTCCTCCACGTCCACCTTTCTTTATAATAAGTTCTTGTCCATCTTCTACCACTTCACCTATTAAATCACCAGTTTCTGCATCCTTAATAATTGTACCCAAAGGTACATCAAGAATAACATCTTCTCCTGTAGCACCAGTACTCTGCTGTTTACTACCAGAACCTCCATGTCCTGCTTTGATATGTTTTTGATATCTAAAATGCAGTAACGTCCAAAATTGACTATTACCTCTGGCTATAATATGGCCACCACGACCTCCATCACCTCCATCAGGTCCTCCCTTTGGAATATATTTTTCTCTTCGCATATGCGCTGAGCCAGAACCACCATTTCCGGATTTACAGTGGATTTTTACGTAATCAACAAAATTTGACTCAGCCATAAAGATTTATATTTTAATTAGTTTTGATATTGTCTTATCAAGCTTTTCAAAAACAGTGTCATCATCTTTTCCACCATCAACTTTTACTAACTTGTTTTGATCAGCATAAAAAGAAGATACATCTTTCTTAATAGTGTTTTGCCATTCTTCTAACCTATGAATAATAACTTCGGTACTCATATCATAAGAACGAGCTTTCTTTGTTTTACTTCTAGCCGAAAGACGTTTAAGAGCCGTAAGTGTACTAGTATCTAATTCAACAGCAACATCAACTTGAGAATTTATTTTTTTCAATAAACCATCTAAGATATATGCCTGAACCAAAGACCTTGGGAAACCTTTAAAAACGTATCCATTAACATGGGGATTATCTCTAATGACTCTTTCAATTATTCTAATAGGATATTCATCTGGAACTAAATCTCCTGCATCCATAAATTCTTTGCATTTTAAACCTAATTTTGTACCTGCTGCAATTTCCTGACGCATAATTTTCCCAGTAGAAATATATGCAAGATTGTATTTTTCAGCAAGGCGTTTTGCTTGTGTTCCACGACCTGCCCCCGGTTTACCTGTAACTACAATATTGAAGTACTTACGTTTAAGTGTTTTCTCTATTGCATCGTTTAGTCTTTGTGTTATCTCACCAATAGAACCAACACCATTAATAGAAATAAATTTACCTCTCTCTTTATAAAAATCAATCAAAGGCATTGTTTTATTTTCATATTCAGTAAGCCTTTGGTGAATAACTTCAAGGTTATCATCAGAACGGCCCGAAGATTTACCTCTTTCTAAAAGTCGTGTAATAAGCTCCTCTTTTGGCACATCCAAACTCAACATGAATGATAGCTGAGTATTGAGTTTAAGCAATAATCCATCTAAAATATATGCCTGAACCACAGTACGAGGAAATCCATCAAATAGAATACCCTTTTTATCCTCACTAGTAATTCTTTTCTCAATAATTTGTACAATTAAGTCATCGCTTACCAGGCCTCCTTTTGCGATTACATCTTTGGCTTTCCTCCCTAATTCACTATTCTCAGCAATCTCTTTTCTAAGGATATCACCAGTAGAAATATAGGTTAAATTATATTTTTCAATTAGGTATGCTGATTGTGTACCTTTTCCTGCGCCCGGAGGGCCAAATAAAGCTATGTTTAACATAATGTAATATTAATCTGTTATAATATAAATATCTGATAAATTTCGTCCTAACTGATTATAATCTAGCCCATAACCTACAATAAAATCATTAGGTATTTCGAATCCTACATAGTGAACTTTATAATCTTTTCTGAACGATTTAGGCTTAAAAAGCAGTGTAGCTATGCTAATACTATTTGGCTTCATAGTATTTAAATCCGCCAAAAGATTTTCCATAGTAATACCTGTATCCACAATATCTTCAACTACGATAATATCTCGCCCCTTAATATCCTGATTAAGACCTATGATTTCCTTAACTTTTTCAGTACTTTGTGTTCCGTGATACGAAGATAATTTTACAAAACTAATTTCACAATCAATAGATATTGACTTAATTAAATCACTTGCAAACATAAATGCTCCATTCAGAACTACAACAAATAATGGAGTTTTACCTTTAAAATCTTTATCAATCTTTTTCGCAACTCTATCAACTTGCTTGAGAATTTCCTCAGAAGGAATATTTATTTTAAATTTTTTATCTTTTAGTTGAATAGTTTTCATAAGTCATCATAGTAATTAGCTGCAAAGATATAATTTTTAGAACATTATTTTACTTTAATTTAACTAGCATTACAAGAGATAGATTCAACCGGTAAATTCAATTTTATGAATTATTAAATTGTAAAATAATTCGAAAAGTTATACAACACAGCAGACACATAAAATAAAGCCATATTTAAGGTTAGTAAGAATTAATAGCATGATTATTAATTTACTAAACAATCTAATACAAAACGAAACGATGAATAATACAAGTTAAACCACATTACTATCTAAGTTTTATTAAATAATTTTATTTTATAACTAATTTTATAACTTAATTTTTATAATTTTGATTTTTTATAATTATTTTAACAATTAACAAAAATTATTTAATGAAGACACTCATTATCATAGGCTTTGCCTGTATATTTAATATTAATTTAATTACTGCTCAATCAACAAAGAACCTATTTATAACAAAGGAATATAAAACCGCAATCGAGAATAAAACAAGGACATTAAAAGGTGAGCCTGGCTTAAAATACTGGCAGAATAAAGCAGATTATTATATTAAAGCTCATCTTGACCCATACACAAGAGTGCTAACCGGCGAAGAGAATATTATTTACACTAATAATAGCAATGACACTCTAAAGATTCTTGTTTTTAATTTATACCAAGACCTATTTAAAAAAGGAGTGGCGCGAGATTGGGATATAGGCACTGTAGATTTAACTGATGGTGTTAAAATAAAATCAATTAGAATTGATAATAAACTAATAAAATTAAGAAATATAAGGCATAATTCAACTAAGATGATTATTAGACTAAATGATATACTCCTTCCAAAAACAGAGCATAAAATAAAAGTGGAATGGTCATTTATTTTTCCTGGTAAGTTAACAATTAGAATGGGAACTTATGACACAACAAATTTTATGGTTGCATATTGGTATCCAAAATTAGCAGTTTATGATGATGTAATAGGATGGGCAATGCATCCACATACTGGAAATTGTGAGTTTTATCATGAATTCGGAAATTATAATGTTGAACTTTCTGCTCCGAGTGACTATTTATTATGGAGTACCGGAGTATTACAAAATAAAGAAGAGCTGTTTAGAAAAAAATTCTTAAACAGAATAAATATAGCTTCCTTATCTGATAGTATTATTCATATTATAACTAAGAAGGAAAGAGAAAGTGATAGAATTCTTAAGAAAAAAGGAGAAAATATTTGGAAATTTAAATCACAAAATTCACCAGATTTTGCATTTGCAATGAGTGATAAATATATTTGGGATGCTACCAGTGTTAACACAGGAAATAAAAGAGTAGTTATCAATACAGTGTACAAAACAAATTCAAGAGATTTTAGATTAGTAGCTAATATAGCACGTGAAACTCTAAAATTTTATAGCTATACCATACCTAAAATTGAATATCCATATCCTCAAGTTACTTTATTTAATGGTGATGGAGGAATGGAATTTCCAGGCATGGTAAACGATGGTAATTTTGATAATTTTAATACTACTCTTTATGTTACATCACATGAAATTGGGCATTCATATTTCCCTTTTAACACGGGATTAAATGAGCAATCATCAGCGTGGATGGATGAAGGGATAATAACTTTAATTCCTCGCATTTTTGTAAATAATAATACAAGAGACAGCAACTATATAATTTTTAAAGACATTGTAAGTATTTACAACAAAAGGGCAGGTTCTTCTTTTGAAATCCCTTTAATGATACCAAGTACAAATACTGGTTTTGCCTATAGATACCACGCTTATAATAGATCTTCTGTGGCATTCTTGACTTTATACCGATATCTGGGAAAGGAAAAATTTACGGCAGCTCTTAAAGAGTTTGCAAAAGTTTGGGAACATAAACATCCTTACCCCTACGATTTCTTCTTTTCCTTCAATAAAATAGCTAATGAGGACTTAGCTTGGTTTTGGAAACCTTGGTTTTATGATTTAGGATATGCTGATTTGTCCATTGGAAAAATCGAAAACAATAAATTACAAATTATTAATAAAGGAGGTTTCCCTGTTGAAATAAATCTAATTATTAGCATTGGTGAAAAATCTATTGCAATAAATAGAAAAGCAAATATTTGGAAGAATAATACTTCTGAAATATGGATTGATTTACCTAAAGGAGAAATTCATCAAATAAAGCTTGATACAGAAGTAACTCCTGATGCTTTTCCTGATGATAATTTTATAAAATTATAAAATCATATTAGATTCCTATTCTACCTACCATTTTTTAAAAAAATATTTAAATATAACCACAAAAGGCTAGAACTGCAACAGTTTTAGCCTTTATATATTTTCAAAAATATTTTCTTATTCTGGGTCGTAAGCCCATTTCACATATATAGCACCCCATGTAAATCCAGCTCCAAAAGTTGATAAAATCAAATTATCTCCTTTCTTAAGGCTTTTCTCATAATCCCACATACATAAAGGTAAAGTTGCGGCAGTAGTATTTCCGTATCTATCAATATTTATCATCACTTTATGTGGATCTAAGCCCATTCTTTTAGCGGTAGCAGATATTATTCGCATATTTGCCTGGTGAGGAACTAAATATCTAATATCGTCAGAAGTTAGATTATGTTTTTTCATCATTTCAACTGAAACATCGGCCATTTTAGAAACAGCCCATTTAAAAACCGGCTGACCTTCCTGGTAAATATAATGCTCTCGAGCATCAACACTCTCATGTGAAGGAGGCTTAACAGAACCACCGGCTTTTTGATGCAAATAATGCCTTCCTACTCCATCACTTTCAAGAATTATATCCATTACACCATAATTATCATCAGTAGGTTCAAGCATAACAGCACCTGCACCATCACCAAAGATTGGGGCAACAGTTCTATCAGTATAATCAACTATTGAGGACATTTTATCGGCACCAACAACGATTACTTTCTTATACATTCCACTTTCGACATATTTGGCACCCGTTGCTAAAGCATAAAGAAAACCAGAACATCCGGCATTAACATCAAAACCAAAACCATTTTTAATACCAACTTTATCAGCAATAATATTTGCTGTTGCTGGGAAAACATGATCAGGAGTAACAGTAGCACAGATTAAAATATCTACTTCTTCTGGCTTGGTGTTTGTTTTTTCAAGCAACTGATTAACAGCTCTCTCACCCATAAAAGAAGTTCCTTCACCTTCTTCTTTAAGTATATGTCGTTCTTTAATACCAATACGAGTCATTATCCACTCATCACTAGTGTCCATCATATTAGATAATTCATCGTTTGTTAAAATATAATCAGGAATATAAGCTCCTATTCCGGTTATAGCTGCTTTTTGTCCTCTCATTTCTGAAAATGTTTTGTTTAACAATTAAATAAAAAAGAAAAAAGCAAAGTTATCGAAATAAAATCAACCACCTTTGCTTTCTTTTCTATTTTTCAACAAAAATTACACAATAGCTTCTTTTTCTATTGCTTGTTGTCCTCTGTAATACCCACATTCGTTACATACTCTGTGATAAAGAACAGAAGCTCCACAATTTGGGCAAGCTACATAAGTAGGTGCTACAGCTTTATAATGAGTTCTTCTTTTGTCACGACGTGTTTTTGATATTTTTCGCTTTGGATGTGCCATAACTATTATTATTTAAATATTATTAATCTTCAAACTTTATGCTCTTTAAAACATCCCATCTCGGGTCTGCTTTAGGTTGTTTTCTTAAACTTTGTAAAAGCTCTATTTGGTCTTTGTTACATGTCGATTCTCCATTTTCATCATCCGGATGAACTTTCTTTATTGGAATTTGCAATAAAATGTTTTCGTAAATTAACAAACTAACATCAATTTGATGTTCCTTTTCTGAAATATAAATAATGTCATCATCTTGATTATCTGGAGGTGTGCCAAATTTATATATCTGGGTATAACTAATATCTATAGGAAATTTAAAATATTCTAAACACCTATCACAAACTAATGATAGTTCACCTTTTATATCAATATCAACACTTATTAAACGAGATTCTTTGTCAAGTACCATATCTACTTGCAAATCTCCTTTCTCCACTACCTCAGACTCTAAAGCTTTAAAGAACGTATCTTGTACATGAAATTTGTAATCATGTTTCCCAATGCTTAAACCTTTAAAAGGTATTAAATATTCAACTAAGTTTTTCATTAACTCAAATTTGGGGCTGCAAAAGTAATTATTTATTTTAAACGCACAAAATTATTATTCGCTATTATTTTATAATTAAAAACAATAGTAAAAGGCTGCATCTCTGCATTTTATATACATAAAGCATGATTTACTTATAATAAGCCTGAAGTAATGGTTGTTTATCATATTAAATTTCTACTAAAAAACCATCATTAACAAACTTATCTTCAAGTTTTACTGATACTACCTTATTCACCAAATCAGGATCAAATGAGGTATACACCTTTATGTAATTGTCAGTCCAGCCAGACATTAGATTATCTACGATATTATTTTCAAAAAGAATATTTGTAGTCTTACCGATATTCGCTTTATAAAAAATATTTTTTTTTCTGTCGGAAAGAATATGCAGCTTTTTACTTCTCTCCTTTTTTTGCTTAGAATTAACTATGCTATTCATCTTCAAAGCATAAGTATTTTGACGTTCAGAATAAGTAAAAGTATGAATATATGACACAGGCAAGTCTGCAATAAATTGTAAGGTATCAGCAAAATCATCATCCGATTCGGTAGGGAAACCGACTATAACATCAGCAGCAATACAAGCATCTGGAAGTATATTCTTAATTTTATGTATTCTGTCAGCATAAAGAGATGTATCATAAAAGCGCTTCATATCCTTCAAAATTTTGTCAGACCCACTTTGCAATGGCAGATGAAAGTGAGGAAGAAAAACCTTAGACTTGGCAACCAATTCTATTATCTCATCAGTCAACAACTCTGGCTCTACTGAAGAAATACGAATCCTTTCTATACCATTAACTTTTTCTAATGCTAATAACAAATCATAAAAATTTTCATCAGTACCTTTTCCAAAATCACCAATGTTAACGCCTGTAAGAATGATCTCACGAATATCAGTTTTACCAATTTCTTCTGCTATTTTAATTGTATTAGCCACAGATGCACTTCTAGACCTTCCTCTAGCAAAAGGTATTGAACAATATGTACAAAAATGATCGCACCCATCTTGAACTTTTAAAAAGCTTCTTGTTCTATCACTTGATGAATATGATGGCACAAAACGCTTCACTTTGTTAATATCTGCAACATGAACTTCTGTAGCTCGTTCCGAATTTGGGTTCTGTAAATATTCTAAAATATTGTACTTATCATCATTACCAAGAACTAAATCAACAACATCAAGCTTGGCTACAATTTCCGGTTTCAACTGAGAGAAGCATCCCATTACAGTAATTTTAGCATCATGATTTCGTGATTTTGCCTGCTTTGCAGCAGTATAGGTTTTACGTTCTGCCTGCTGAGTCACTGAACACGAATTAATTACATAATAATCTGCTTTTTCTTTAAAATCAACCAACTGATATTCCTCCTTTGGAAAAAGTTTACTGATTGAAGAAGTCTCAGAAAAATTTAGTTTGCAACCTAAAGTATGAAATGCTATTCTCTTCAAAATAATTCTAATTTAATATAATTTGGACGGCAAAGATAGAACTATTAGCTGTTTGTTTTGAATGATAAAAAACAGTTGAGAATAATGTGTATTTATTTAACAGTGTTAATTACCAATTTTCTATATCTAATGCTACTATTATCAATGATTTTTATAAAATATATTCCTGATTTCAAGATGCCTTTAACATTTATTTCCGTATTATTTTTCGTCAATTGACTTGAATAAACTTTTTGACCTTGTGAATTAAATAAATCCAATTGTATTTTATTATCAAAAGGTCCAATTTCAATCTTGAAATTACCATCGGTAGGATTAGGATAAATAGTAATATTATCTTTGTTTTTTTCTAAATTTTCATTTATTCCCACGGGACTTGTAGCGATAATATTTGTATGCGTCCACTGATGAATACCGTCATCTTTAACCCAGCTATAGTCTGCAAACTTAAGCCCCTCTCCAAACCAAGGGTTCATATAATATATTGTATTATTTACCTTTCCATATCCAACCACAAAATGACCACCACCAGAATACCAACCCCACCTAATTACAAAAGGCTTACCTTGAGAAAGGTCATTGGCAATTTGTTGTTCGGTTCTATAAGTTGAACTACCATAATTAGATATTCCACCAAAATAAATAAGAATATCTTGAATACTACCACTATATCCGTAACCATAATTCCAATAATTGCAACCTTGAGTTGCATCATTACAGCAATCTGTATTTCCGAAACTATGCCAAGCAGCAACAGAGCGTGTATATTCTGCTATATCACATTGCAAGGTAGTATCTCCATAATAATCGAGTATGGATTTAGAAGCTCCTACCCAACACCATTGGTCTTGTTCTTGTATAGATGCACTGAAATTTAGAACCTGAGCATTAGTATATCCTAATCCCACAAAACACAACATTAAACTTATTAGAATTACTTTTTTCATTTTAATAAAGTTTTAAAATCGTTTTCATAATAAACAGAATCTAAATAAACACCTTTTTCTCCAAAAGATTTTATAGCAGAAGCAAGAGGAATATATACTTTTTCTCCATTTTTATTGATAGCAATTAAGAAATCACTTCCCTTAATGTAGCTTCTAAACAAGCCTTCGAAATTAAAGTTTTTGTAAGTATTAATTGTATATTGTATTTCTTTGGCAAGTGTCTTTGCGCCAAAATCAGCAATCTCATATCCTTCTTCATTTTCAGAAATATTTAACAAAGCACGATATTCACCATTTACTATTATTGGAATACGCCAGATTTTAACATCTCTCCTTCCTTCATAAATTATAAAGTATAAAGCTTTTGCTGGCTTTGCATATATATATTCATCAGTATCATTAAAACCATATTCCTTTATTTGTGTAAATGGAATTTTTAATAGTACTTCCTGTAAATTTTCTTGAACAAATTTATTTATTCTTAACAATTCTTCTTTGCTATTAGTTTGGGAATAAACAATTTGAATAATCAATAAAAGACCAATTGTAAGAATACTTTTTAAATTAAACATATTTTTATTATTTAATAAATGTTTCACAAATATACTATAAAGCATCGATACAAAAAACAAACTCTCAAATCACGCACAGCTATTTCTTATTATTATGCGCTATAATTATCTTTGTGAGATGGACTAAGAGATAAGATAGCCAATGTTCACCTGTATGTGATGTTATAAACATCAATTATTTACTACATTTGCATTATCTAATATATTTATTATTAAACATAATATTATGAATAAATTAATATTCCCTTTATTTACTTTTATAATAATTTTTACTTCATGCAATAATATGAAAGAGGACTTAAAATCATCAAATAGCATTAAATATCCCAAAGCAAAGAAGGGAGATATTGTAGATAATTATTTTGGCACAGAGGTCGCCGACCCTTACCGCTGGCTTGAAGATGATAATTCTACCGAAACAAAAGCTTGGGTAGATGCCGAAAATAAATTAACAAAATCATATTTAGATAAGATACCATTTCGTAATACAATGAAAAAACGCCTTGAAGAACTTTGGAATTATCCTAAAACCGGTACTCCATTTAAAAAAGGTAATATGTGGTATTATTATAAAAACAATGGACTTCAAGCACAGTCTGTTCTTTATACCATGAATTCATTAGATGATTCTGGCAAAGTATTTATCGATCCAAATAAATTTTCTGAAAATGGGACAATTGCGCTATCTGATTTATCCTTCTCAAGAGATGGTAAATATTGCGCATACTCTATCTCTAAAGGTGGCAGTGACTGGAACGAGATATATGTAATGGATGTAAAAACAAAAACTCTTTTAGATGACCATATACAATGGGTGAAATTTAGTGGAATAAACTGGTTTAAAGATGGCTTTTATTATGGAAGATTTCCAAAGCCTAAAGATAATAATGCACTAAAAGGTAAGAATTTAAATCAAATGGTTTATTATCACAAAGTTGGTACATGTCAAGATGATGATATACTTTCTTATAAAGATGATGAGCATCCAGAAAGAATGTATTCAATATACTCAACGAAAGATGAGAGCGTTCTAGTTTTAAGTGGAGAAGACCCCAATAACAAAGGAAATATGCTTTCTTACAAAAAAGCAGGAGAGAATGTTTGGACAATAGTTGAAAATAATTTTAATAATAGTACTTATATTATAGGTAATATTGGTTATGATTTATTCTTTCAAACAGAGAAAAATGCTCCTAAAGGTAAAGTTTTCAAAATAAACATAACAGACCCTATGCAAAAGCATGTTAGCATTATACCTGAAAAAGAAGATGTAATGCAAGGTGTTTCTTTAAAAGGCAATTATTTGATTGCAAACTATTTGCATAATGCTTCTTCTCAAGCCTTTGTTTACAACGTTAATGGCAGCCTTAAGCACCAAGTTGAATTACCAGGAATAGGAAGTCTTAGTGGTTTTGGTGGAGATGATGAAACTATGACATTATTCTACACATTTACATCTTTTACAATTCCTAGTTTAAGCTATCAATACGATATTGAAACTAACAAATCTACATTATATCGTAAATCAGAGCTTGATTTTAATATGGCTGACTATGAAACTAGGCAAGTATTTTTTACTAGCAAAGACGGAACAAAAATTCCAATGTTTATAGTGAATAAAAAAGGTATAGAACTAAATGGTCTTAATCCAACAATGCTTTATGGTTATGGTGGATTTAATATAAGTTTACCTCCTAATTTCTCGGTTGATAGACTTTTATGGCTTGAGCAAGGAGGAATTTATGTTCAAGTAAACCTACGTGGTGGTGGAGAATATGGTGAAGAATGGCATAAAGCTGGCACTAAACTAAACAAACAAAATGTATTTGATGATTTTATTTTTGCCGCTAAATACCTTATCGATAACAAATATACATCCTCTGATTATTTGGCTGTAAGTGGTCGATCTAATGGAGGTCTTTTAGTTGGCGCAACAATGATTCAACAACCGGATTTAATGAAAGTTGCATTTCCGGGTGTTGGAGTTATGGATATGTTACGTTATCATAAATTTACTATTGGATATTATTGGGCTAATGATTATGGCACTTCTGATGATTCTATTCAATTTACTAATTTGATAAAATATTCTCCATTACATAATCTAAAAGAAAGAACATGTTATCCTTCAACTTTAATCGTTACTGCTGATCATGATGATAGAGTCTTCCCAGCACACTCTTTTAAATTTGCTGCCCGCTTGCAGGAAGTACAAAGCTGTGATTCGCCATGTCTTATTCGTATAGATAAAAATGCTGGTCATGGTGCAGGAAAACCCACTGATATGGTTATTCAAGACAAAGTAGATATGTGGTCTTTTGCATTTTATGAAATGGGATTAATTCCTGAATTTAATTTTGCTTATTAAAATATGTTTTACAAGAATATAATATTTGGCACCAAGGAATTTAATAAATAATCCTATATCTTAATAACATAATATGCAGCCAATTAGCATTCTTTACAGCTTCATCATTTACACAATAATATTGTTATTTGTAAGCTTTTTTACTTCACGAAAAGCCAATAATGACAGCTTCTTCAAAGCTGACAAACAATCTCCTTGGTATGTTGTAGCCTATGGTATGATTGGCGCGTCTCTTTCCGGTGTGACTTTCGTATCAGTTCCAGGTGCTGTTAGCAATAATCAATTCTCTTATTTAGTAATGGTTATTGGTTATCTTTTTGGTTATTATGTTATTATTAAAGTATTATTACCCTTATATTATAAATTAAATCTCACTTCAATTTATAGCTTTCTTAAAAACAGGTTTGGAATAGAAGCTTATAAAAGTGGTGCTATTTATTTTCTGATTTCCAGAGTTATTGGTGCTTCTTTTAGAATGTTTTTAGTAGTAAGTATCCTACAATATTTCGTATTAGATTATTATGATATTCCATTTTCACTAACTGTAGGAGTTTTTATCCTATTAATATTCTTGTATACCATGAAAGCTGGTATCAAAACCATCGTATGGACAGATACTCTACAAACAACTTTTATGCTCGCATCAGTGATATTATCTTTGTATTTTATATCTAAAAATATGTCAATTGATGTATCTACTCTATTTCAAAAAATAGCAAATAGTGAACATTCCCGAATTATTATTACAGATTGGCATAGTCCTCGTTTCTTTATAAAACAATTTATTAGTGGAATGTTTATCACTATTGTAATGACTGGCCTAGATCAGGATATGATGCAAAAGAACTTGAGTTGTAGAAATCTTAAAGAAGCTCAAAAAAATATGACTTGGATGAGTATTTCACTAGTCCCAATAAATTTACTTTTCCTATCATTGGGAGCATCTCTGATAATATATGCAAATTACCTTCACATTGAATTACCAGCAAAAGCAGACCACCTTTTCCCATTACTTGCATTCAATAATATGGGTATTATTTCTGGCATCGTATTTATTATTGGTTTAATTGCTGCAGCATATTCAAGTGCAGACAGTGCATTAACTTCTCTTACCACTTCTATGAGTGTGGATATTTTTAACCTGGAAACAAGAAAAGACTTAGACGAAAATGAAAAAATACGGTGGAGAAAATACATTCATGTTGGAATGTCTATTTTGGTATTTTTTGTAATAATCACATTCAACTCAATAAATAAAGATTCCGTAATAAATGAATTATTTAAAGTTGCCGGTTTTACTTACGGACCTTTGTTAGGAATGTTTAGTTTTGGCCTGTTTACTAACATAAAAGTAAAAAACAGATTAATACCAGTAGTGGTGATTATTGCTCCTGTTTTTTCTTATATTATTAACCAAATAGCTCCTCTAATTGGATACAATTTTGGCTTTGAAATATTATTATTAAATGGAATTCTTACATTTATGGGATTATGGATTATACGTATAAAATAACAAAAGATTTAGATATAGTATATATCAAACTTTTATCATACTCCAATAAATCTAAAACTTAATATACTTAAGATAATTACCTTTAACTAATCCAGAATAGCTATAGAATCCAATATTATTAAAACCATACCTTTTACAAATATTTATCTTGTCATTTATTTGAGAATAGCTATAATGCTTTTCATCTCTCCATGCACGTAACACAATATTTGTTTTATTCCTGTTTACATCTTCTATTCCTTTTATAGTTTTTTCAAAAAGATCGTTAGATCTATTATATGCCATTACATAAACATCATCAATATAATAACTTTTGAGCCACTTTTTCCAATTTTGCGAAAGCGATTTAACAGCTTTACTTTGATCACCATAAACGGCAGCAGAAAGCTTCAACTTAGAATTAATATTTTTCAATTCTATAAATACCTTATTTACAAAACCACTAATTTGGTCTTCCTTCCATATATTAAAATCCTCATATCCAGACTTATGAAAATTTTCTAATGCTAATTCATTATAGCCATATGTTGAATCAGGATATCTTATATAATCTAATTGAACACCATCAATATCATAGTTCTTAGCTATATCACCAATTATATTTAACATATAAGTTTGTACTGCAGGAATTCCTGGATCTAAAAAAGCACCTTCATACTCATCGTTCTTCATCATCACACCCATTTTATTTGCGGTAATCCATTCAGGATGACGAAAATATATATGATTAGTATCAATTTTTAATAAATCATGAGGTGTAATTACAAACACTGGCACCCAAACGTGCACTTCAATATTACTTCCTTTTAACTGATTAATTATATAATCCAAAGGATCAAATTTATTATCACTAAGAATATATGAACGCGGTTCACTATTCTCAAAAGTAGAATCTATCTTATTTGGAAAATACAAAGCATCTGCTCTATATCTAGTTTGTATAAAAATTTGATTAAAATTATATTTCTTCGTAATGAAAATTATATTATCAATTTTTTCTGAAGTATTAATACTCCATATGGTTGCCCAAATAGCCCTAATCTGACCATTCAAATTACTGAAGCTTAAATTAATAAATAAAAAAACAACAACAATGCGTAACTTCATAGGAGAATAAAAAATAATAATAAGCGGCAAAGATAACCTTATTTGCCATTTAAATAAAAGAATAAAAACATACCAAATATGTATTATAAAGAATATAAAACTCATCCTTCAAATTAAAATCGATAAATGTGTTGAAATAATAAAAGTTCAATAACTTGATTTATGTGTTAATATTTTGTATATTTGTATCAGTAATTAGTTATTAGTAATAAATATTTTTCGCTCAATGATTTACTAAACTAATGCTAGAATTTTAAATTTTGGTTAACATTTTAAAACAACACATTATGAAAGGCTTTCTCCTCCTCTCTACACTTTCTATTATTCTATTCAGTTGTTCAAAACCTATAGAAGATAGAGCATTTGAAGAATTTCAATTACAAAGAGTAAATAAATATTCTCATTATTATGAGGATAAAGATATTATTGAACTTAAGTATTTTGAAAAAAACATCTTTGAAGCAGATGTTATTCTCGATACTAGTCTATTTGTCCATAATGAGAAGATTTACCAAAATAAGCTCTGTGGATTTTACGAAGACCAAATTCATAAAAACTCTGCTAGAATCACTTATCATACAATATCAACAAATAATACAAGCAAATTATATTTAGATACATTAGAATTAAAAGCCTATGTGTACAATAATGGTTTAAGAAACACAAAAGAGAATCCTGTACTATTACGTCTGTCAAGAAATGAAATAACAAATTATTTAGAACAAGGACGCTCAATAAGATTTTCAATTGAAGTCACAAACAACAATTATATTTTTAAAGTAGATGGAGGAAAAAAAATAAATGTATCTAGAACATGTAAAAATAATATAAATGGTATAAAATACTTATGTTATCACTATTATGGGGGTCCCGATAGTATTCCAGCTCCACATAATATGGATATGTGGATTAAATACTGTCCTACGATGAAATAAATAACATAATTAAGTATTACTAACAAGTTATACAGAAAAAAACGGTAATTCAACAATTTAAAAAAAAGGCAAAAAAAAGCCCCAAACGTTTGTTTGGGGCTTTAATACAGATGGCGACGACTTACTTTCCCACAACTAAATGCAGTATCATCAGCGCTGATAGGCTTAACTTCTCTGTTCGGAATGGGAAGAGGTGGACACTATCGCTATAGTCACCTTAAGATCTTTATCAAGATTTTATTACTTTATAAATCATTGATTATCTCGTTTTGACTTATATTTATATTATATAAATCATGACGTAACAAAAGAAAAACTTTGAACTTTACTTACTCTTAAACTGGTAAAAACACTCTAGAAGAAGTCTACGGGTAATTAGTACTGCTCAGCTATGATGTTACCACCTTTACACTTGCAGCCTATCAACGTTATCGTCTTTAACGACCCTTAAAAGAAATCTCATCTTGAAGTGAGTTTCGTGCTTAGATGCTTTCAGCACTTATCTCATCCATACATAGCTACCCTGCGGTGCAGCTGGCGCCACAACAGGTACACTAGAGGTATGTCCAACTCGGTCCTCTCGTACTAGAGTCAGGTCTCCTCAAATTTCTAACGCCCACAACAGATAGGGACCGAACTGTCTCGCG
>JAMOQI010000029.1 GCA_027064095.1 Bacteroidales bacterium
TCCCAAACTTTATGGTGAAGACAGCATGGAATATATTTGTGAAACACCTGATAACTATCGTGATTCATTAGAATTACAAAGTATTGATTATGCTTATAAAAATAAAATTGCAATATTGGGAATATGTAGAGGACTACAATTGACTAATGTATACTTTGGTGGCAGTTTAATTAATGATATACCAAGCCAAATTAATTCTACAATAATTCATAGAGGAGACACAAATATAGCTTATCATAATATCAATATTGTAAATAAGACTTACTTTAAAAGCCTTTATGATTATGATAGTGCGTGGGTAAATTCTTCGCATCACCAAGCTATAAAAAAGTTAGGTCACAATCTGAAAATTTTAGCCTTTGCCAACGATAGTATAATAGAATCAATTGGATTAAAAGATAATAATTATCCAAATTTCTTTTTAGCAGTGCAATTTCATCCTGAACATTTAGGTTCAAACAATGAATTAGCAATTGTTATAGGTAAAACCTTTATTGGTTCTGCAAGAATTATAAATCAAGAACGAAAATAACAACTATGACAAAATGGTCGCTTGGATATCAACTATTTAGATATTACCTTATTGTAGTTTTTAATTTATTCTACAAAAGAGTTCAAACCAGAGGAACTAAAAATATTCCTCATGGCAAACCAATTATATTTGCTGCCAATCACCAAAATGCACTAATGGACCCTTTAGCAATATTATTTACAAACCCTGAACAAAGTGTATTTCTAACTCGAGCCGATATCTTCAATAATCCTATTCTATTAAAGATATTTACAGCTTTTAAAATGCTACCGGTATATCGAATTAGAGATGGTGCTGATAGTCTTAAAAACAACGAACGCATTTTCAATAAAAGTGTAGAAATTCTAGAAGCAAAAATGTCTGTAGCTCTTTTCCCGGAGGCAACACATACTGATAAGAGAAAACTAAGGTCTCTAAAGAAAGCCGTACCAAGAATAGCATTTCTTGCAGAAGAAAAAAACAACTTCAATCTTGATTTACAGATAGTTCCTGTTGGAATATATTACGAAGATTATATTCATTCTAATCATAATATCTTTGTAAACTATGGCAAACCTCTTAATTTAAAGCCTTATGTTGATATTTATAAAGAGAATCAAGCTAAGGCTTATAATTTGTTCAGAGAAGATCTCTCTAAAGCTATTAAAAAACTAATCATTAATATCGAAGATGAAGAAAATTATAGTCTTTATGAAAGTATTAGGTTGTTGTACCGAAATAGAATGAGAAAAAAACTTAAGTTAAAAACTAAAAGTCCAGCTAACAATTTCAAAGCTGACCAGGAAACAATCAAAAAGCTTGAAGAATATCACTCAAATAATAATATTGAAGAATTAAAAGTATTATTTCAAAAAACAGAAAGTCTAGGAAAAAATATAGGTATTAACGACATTAGAATTAGCGCTAAGAATACTATATCTATATTTATAAAATTATTGGGGTTAATTATTGGACTACCCATATACATCTACGGTCTAATTAATAATTATTTCTACTACAAATTAAGTCTTAAATTTATTCATAAAATAAAAGACCCTCAGTTTTATACTTCTTTTAAATTTGGAATATCTGGATTGTTAGCACCTATCATTTATACTATACATTTCATAATATTTTACCTTATAAGCAGTAATATACAATGGTCATTATTATACTTTATTAGTCTTCCAATTTCAGCTATTTACTCCAATAAATACTATTATTGGCAGCAACAATTTGTTAAAGAATATAAAGTATGGAAAGCTAAATTAACTAATAAAGCAGAATTTGTAAAATATAATAAGGCTAAAATAGACTTAATTCACAAATTGGATAAAATAACAGAGTAACAGCTTTAATCTATGCGTAGTATTGCTGGAAGGAAATAAACAAATTATATATTATACTTTTTTCAATAGCTAAAGAAGTATATAAAAAGGCCACCACTGTGGAAGAATTTCTAAAAATTAATATTTTTTAGAAATTCTTCCAAATGCAGTTATTCATTCACCTTTGGTGAATGAATATTTCCAAAGCTAATGGCCACTGCTGTATATATAGCATAGTAATAACGATTAAAATTAAACCTGCATTAATCGCCAAAAAATCAAGCAAAAACATTCAAACACACTCCAGCAATGGCTATTGCAGATGGCAGAAAGTCAATCGCTAATATCGATTGAACTTCCGCATTGGTAAGAATTGCGTTAATAAAATAAGGAAATAATTCGTAAAGAAACATATAGCGTTTAACAACGTTAAGGATTTTTCTTTTTCAGAAAAATCCTTAAAAGGAGGCGTTTATATGTTTTAGAATTATTTCCTTATTTTTAGTAATTCTTGCCTAGCGGGAGCTTTTTGCTTCTTTTTTGCGGCAAAAAAGAAGAATGAAAATAAACAAATTATATATTATACTTTTTTCAATAGCTAAAGAAGTATATAAAAAAGCCTCAAGCAATTGCTTGAGGCTTTTCTTTCATCAAGTAAAAAATATTACCTTGTCTTAACTTTCCTAACAGAATCGATAACGGTTCCATCTACCCATTTTATAACTGCAATAATTTCATCATCAAGAACTGGTTTCTCTGGAACTCCACAAATCCTCTCTGCCTCTTCTTTAAGCTCTTGTAATGTCTTAATTGGCAGCCCACTATTTTTAGCTTTCTCTATTAAATCTTTTCTTAATGGATTTATAGCAATTCCTCTTTCGGTAACTATAACATCTATTAGTTCACCAGGTCCACAAAGCGTAGTAACCTCATCAACAATAATTGGAATTCTATCACGGAATAAAGGAATAGGAAGAATAACAGTTTTTCCAAAAAGACAATTTTGCCAACCACCAATTCCATGAAGTAGATATCCATCGGAATGGGTTACTACATTTGCATTAAAATTAAGATCTACTTCTGTAGCTCCTAGCACCACAACATCAATCATGGAAGCAAAATTACCTTTGCCGTGGTAATTATAACTTGTAAAAGGGCTTGTATCAACATGATTAGCATTCTCTCTCATAGAGCGCACTCCCTCCAAATCGAAAGTTTGACCATCCAAAATATAATCCACAACACCATCTTCAAGCATTTTTACAGGATATTTATTACTTCCTGCCCTAATAAATCGGGCTTTCCAATTATTTCGTCTAAGGATTTCTTCAAAATATATACCTATTGACAAAGACGTTCCTCCTGCACCAGCCTGATAGCTAAAGCCATCATGGATAATTTCTGTTGCTTCGCAAAACTTAGCAGTTAATTCGGCAATTAATAATCTATCAGGGCTTTTAGTTATATTAGTTGTACCGGATACAATTTTATCAGCATCGCCAACTTTGTCAACTTTTACAGTATAATCAACATAATTGCCATGAATTTGCCAAGGAATACATGGGAAAGGAACCATATTATCTGTAACGACGATTACTTTATCAGCATATTGAGAATCTGCAAGAGCAAAGCCAAGCAATCCAGAAGCAGCAGGACCATTTACACCATTAGCATTACCAAAGGCATCTGCTGTAGGTGCAGCAATAACGGCAATATCTATATGCACTTCGCCATCCTGCACAGCCTGATACCTTCCACCATGAGAGCGCAAAACTCCTACTCCTTTCATACCTCCTTCGCTGGCAAAACGGCCTAAGGCTCCATTCATACTACCTTCAATCCTGTTAATAGTGCCATCTTCCAAGTATTTAATTAACGGCTCGTGGCAAGGGAAGGAAGCTGATGGATACCAACGTAAATTCTTTACACCTAACTCTTTTGCAATATCGAAAATCTGATTTGCAATAAGATCCCCATTCCTAAAATGATGATGCGTAGATATTGTCATTCCATCTTTAAGACCAGACTTAATTAAGGCTTCCTTAAGATTAGCGACAGTCTTATTACCATCAGCAGGAAAGTTGGCACAAGATGATATTGGCGGTGCATATTTTCTTCCTTTAGGAATATATTTACCAACTCCTTGATAAGGAATTTGTGTTTCTCCATTTATTTCTACCGGCACCATTCTACCGGCAGCATTTTTTACTAACTTCATATTATTCTTCATACTTTTCTCTTATGCTTCAAAATTGGTTTCCCAATCTTTATCAATAATTCCAAGACTAATTGCTACATTTAATGTGTTTTCTGCTCTCTTAACTACAGGGGCATCAATCATTTTTGTTCCTAAAGACACAACACCAAGTCCCTTTTCTTTTGCCGCTTTAAAAGCCAAGAATATTTTCTGTGCTTTTAAAATTTCCTTTTTCTCTGGCGCAAAATTCTCATGAATTACTGATATCTGTCGTGGGTGAATACATCCCATACCATCAAAACCTAAAGATTTGGAGACCTTTGCATTTATTGCCAATGCTTGCATATCAGAGACATCAGAAAAAACAGAATCAATAGGTTGTATTCCAGCAGCACGACAAGCATTCACTACAGCAGAACGAGCATAAAAAGACTCTGTTCCTTCGCTTGTTCGCAGCGTGCCTATGTCTGCGGTATAATCTTCAAGTCCAATTGCCATTGAAGCCACATTATCGGCCTCAGAAGCTATTTCGTAAGCTTTTACAACACCCAAAGCTGATTCAATTATTGGCATTAACCATATTGGATAGTCAATATGATGCTTTATTTTTAACTTATTTATTCTATCATTAACTTGATGAATCTGCTGTGCACTTTCACATTTAGGAATTAATATCATATTAACGTTGTGAGCTACCACAAAATCCAAATCATCAAGCCCTTGAGGAATTTGATTTATCCTAACCATTCTCTCTGCTCCATAGAAATTAATATTACGCAAAGCATTTCTAACCATAAAACGAGCCTCAAACTTTTTATCAGGAGCCACAGCATCTTCTAAATCTAGAATAATACCATTTGGATAATGAATACCCGCATTCAACATCATATTTGGTGAATTACCAGGAAGATATAATCTTGAGAATCTCATTTTATCTTTGGCTGTAACAGTTGTATTTTCTTCAATTTGCGGCAGAAGAAAGTCTTTATCTGTTGTAATCAGGCTTTTAATAGCGGCTTCCATTCTTGCAGAAATAACAGGAGCTATTGCCCCAGAATCATTTAATACAATTTTAGCATTTTTGATTTCATAGAAATTCAATATCTCCATTATCAATTCGCGATTGCTATTACCAAACATGGCATTAACTTTAGAATTAATTTGCAAATCAATTCCTCCACTTTCGCAAATCTCCATTATCACCTGACAATCAGACCTTACTTTAGCACCATAATTCCCAATACTAGACTTTGTTATTATATCACTCATAAATTTCCTTAATATTATTAAACAACAAAGATATAAATTGTTATAATTAATATGATTAATATTTTAAATAATGTATCATTATAAAATCAATTATAAAACAGCATATAACCAGAGACTGGAAAAATAAATATATTCTCAACAAAATAAAAACAAAAAAGCCCTGACTGATATCAGTCAGGGCTTAATAATACTTAGTATATTATTTATCTTTTAATAAATTTCTTAATAGAAGTTCCTTCTTCTGTTTGGAGCTGTAGGAAATATGCTCCAGAAGACAATTCACTTAAGTTAATTTCTGATTTTTGCTCACCAGAAGCTTGTGTTCCATAATCAATACTATTGATCATTCTACCACTAATATCAAATATATTAACTGTAACTCTTGATGATTTTTTAAGTTTATATTCAAAATTAGCTATATCAATTACCGGATTAGGATATAATTTAATATTTGATAACTGAGAAGCTTTAGATATAGATTTTTCTTTAATACTCATATAAGATTTAGAGGTAAAGAAACCACGTCCATGAGTTGCAGCATAAATCTGACCAGTATTATATACTCCCGGATATATTTGAACAAGAGGAGCTCCATTATCATACTTAACTGTTTTTCTCCATGCTAATGCATTTTGCTGTTGGTAAAGCATATATACTGTAACCATTCCACCAATACCATTATCAGACTTAGACCATGTTGGATTTGGAGAAAGAATATTATCAGTGGTATAGATACCATATTGAGTTCCAATAATAGCCTGTGTAGAATTATTCAAAGGAATTAATGAAGCATAAACAGGAAGATTAGCTGGCAAGTTTCCTTTCTTTATAGCAAATGTAGGATTTGCAGAAGTAGCATTACTTGAGTAATAAACCTGATTATTTCCAGTACCAGAAAGAGTAACTATAATTCTATTTGCATCAGCAGGATCAATACTAATACTAGAGATAATGCCACTAAAATCTTTAATCAAAGTATCTTGAAGAGCATAAGCAGTATCACTTATATCAGCATTATGACCTTGTGCATTTAATAAATTCGAAATCCTTAATAAATGATTATCAATTGCATAATATAAATAGTTACCATCACGAGAAATTTGCATATTCCATACGGCCGATCCAACTGTATTTTCAGAAATCAAATACCATTTTGGAGTTTTATTAACAAAATATAGAGACTGCTTAGTCATCCAAATACCTTTCATTGTACCTATGAATAATCTACTTTGCACAGGATCAGCAACTTTTATTGTATCTCCCGTATTTAAGCTTTGATTAAGTTTATATGCAAATGGATATGCATTATTAATTTCACTTCTACCATCAATAGTATCACCAACAACATAATTAGTGTCAGCAACAATATATACAGAGTCTTCACTATTAGGAAAATTTATAGTTTCCCAAAGTATAACAGGAGTAACAAAAGCTCCACCTAAGCCAGATAGCATTTCCGAAGAGTAGAATTCAGGGTCTCCTGAAGAAGGATCTGCCGGAGCTTGAAATTCTTCACCAAAATCACTAGACCTACCTACATTTCCATAATATAAAGAAGCAAAAATAACATCCTGATTAAGCATAGAAGCAGCAGCCCATCCACCATCACCACCACGAATCTTACGTGCATTTTGAGGCGAATTACCTTGAAGGTCTAGAAATTGTGTACCGTTATCTTGTGCACCACCTAAAGCCCCACCATTAGGATGACTTGTTACAGCATAAAATTGAGTCACATTAAAGTTCCTGTTTAAAGTAGCAAAGGTATTACCTCCATCGTTAGTTTTAAAGATACCACCATCACATCCAATATAAAATGAATTAGGATTTCCGGGAACAGGAGTATAAACATGTTGGTCGGCATGAACATAATATTTGTAAGAAGGTTTTGTAGGATCATCGGCTCTCCATAAAGACTTCTTAGTCCAGCTAAAGCTGGTATTGGTAACCTTAACACCTTTCCATAAATCGATACCTCCAACGTAAACGATATCTGGATTAGCGGTATTTACCATAACAACATTATCATACCAACCTTGGTTATTTGATCCAAATAAATCAAAAGAAGAACTTCCTCCAACAGCTATTTGATTCCAATTTGATCCACCATCAATAGTTCTATATATTCCGGTAAAAACACCGTTAGAAGCTACTACTGCATAAATAACATCTGTATTTGAATAGGCAATTCCAACCTCTACTCTTGCACCTCCAACATTAGCAGGTGTAGAAGTTGACCAATTAGATCCATCATCAGATATATATATTTTATTACCAGATGTGGCAACTACTCTTGTACTATTTGGTGCTATTTTAACATCATTAAATGATCCAACTCTAGCTCTAGACCAGTTTACTCCATTATTTGAAGAAGTCCAAAGACCTAAATTGGTAGCAGCATAAATCACCCCATTCTTGTCAGCAGCAAGCCTATTTACTTTTTGCCAATTGGCAGTTGCCGGAATCTGAGTGTATGTATTTGAATTAGCAGGCTTATGATAAACACCAGCACCTAAAGCTCCCGAGTTATAATTAGTATATCCCGGTTGTGCAAGACCTTCACCTGTTCCAACAAACAAATCACCATTATTTGGTGTTTGACAAATAGAAACAACAGCTAAATTACCATCAAGATTTTCTTGCACCCATGATTGACCTCCGGTTGTAGATTTCCAAAGTCCACCATTAACGCCACCGGCATACATTAATTGGTTATTATCTTTATCAATTAATAATGCTCTAACTCTACCTCCAACATTGTTAGGGCCCATTTCTGACCAAGTTAGATTAAGAGATTTTGATGACGATAATGTTTTTGCGGCATCTCTTGCAGCTAAAATCTTATCAACTTCAATTTCTCCTGTTTGGAAATTCGCCATTTGTCGATGATAAAATTCCATTGCACCATCAATTCCCTCATCATTTTCTTTCTCTGATTTAATATAATTATCAGATTTCTCATTTGACTTTGGTAAAATAGTTAGCGAACCAGCAATGATAAACGCTAACAATATAAACAAACTTAATAGTAACTTTTTATGTTTCATACCTATTATTCAATAAATTATAAAAATATCTTTTCCTGTACTAAAGTCGCACAATTTACAGCTTTTTTCTTTATCATCAAGCAATAAATTGCAGTAATAATAAAACACTCAAATTTAGAATAAATCTAAATTAATTAAACATATATTAAGTTTTAGGATAATCTTAATCAGCGAGTGGAATTAAATCTTTTACCAAAACGATAAGCAACATATAATCTAAACATAACATATTTTGGAGTATTGAAACCCATTATCTGAACCGGTACAGCATAGCCGTCAACTATTACACCAGCTTCAAATGCTTTAGTACTTTCTTGATAGGTGCCAAATTCAGCATTCAATCCAAACTTAAAACTTAATCCAGGGTGCAATTCGAGATTACTAAATCCTTTCACATAAGGTCCTCTGCCCCATATATTATCCAAGTCATGCTTCTGAGGGTCATATTTTTCTAATTTCAATATTCCTCCATTATCATAATCAACAACATAAACATATACTGGATTTCCAATACCTACATTTAAACCCCCAAAATAAAAATACCTAAATTCAACACCTCCCCAATATGGCTTTTCTGATATAATCTTTTGCCTTCCTCTAAGAATTTGTAAAGAATAAAATCCAATCATCTTTCCATAAAAAAAACTCTTTGCAGAATTATCATAAGGATTATAATACCTGTACTGCTTAGTATCCCTAATGAATAAAAGTCCTATATCCCACGTTTTTTTATTAGTGAATGTCTTAGTTTTTCCATATTTGTAGTTAATACCCCAACCATCAGAATTTAAATTTATTCCAAAGCTTGACTCGTATTTCAATATAGGTTTCTTAATAATTCTATCAGCTTGTTGAGAATAGACATTCCCAAAAAACACCAAAACAAGAATTATAGAAACTAGAAACTTCATTCAGAATTCAATTATTATATTAAGATAAATACACTTAAATAGTACCTAAGAATAATTTTTAAGTATATTTAAAAATAAATGCTTTTTATCAGAAATTATTGTGCATGACTATCAACAGTCTCCACTTGGCTATACATTCCTGGACATTTAGGTCCATGCGATTGGCAAGATGACAATACTATAACACTAGTCAATAATACTATAGCAAGAATAGCTAATCTTTTCATATTCAATACTTTTAATATTTGTTTATTTCTTCTAAACCTAATTTATAAACCTTGAGAATACTAAATTGCTTACAAAATAGGTAGTTTGTATTATGCTACAAAGGTAATTATTTTTAAAATAAGTATTATTTAAAAAACAAATACATATTCTAATCTATGTCACAATTAAGATTGTGGATAAGAAATAGGGTCAAGTTCACCAAGAAGCACTCTTGTACCTATTTTGGCAAGAGCTTTCATCTCATCTTCGCCCGGATATACATGTACTGAGGCTAATTTATTTACTCTTTTTCCAACTAAATCAGTAAATTTCTGACAATAAGCAACACCGCCAGTTATAAGTATTGCATCTACTTCTCCTTCAAGAACAGTATACATTGCGCCAATATCTTTAGATACCTGATAAGCCATTGCTTCAAAAATAAGTTTAGCTTTCACATCTCCGTCATCCATCATATTTTTCAATTTTCTAATATCATTAGTTTGAAAATATGCAACAACACCACCTTTTCCTGTAACCATTTTTCTAACTTCTTTCTCTGTATACTTTCCACTAAAACAAGCTGTAATAACTTGACCAATTGGCAAAGTGCCACTTCTTTCTGGGGAAAAAGGGCCTTCTCCATCTAAGCCTTGGTTAACATCCACAACTCGCCCTTTTTTATGAGCTCCAACAGTTACACCTCCGCCAATATGAGCAACAATAAGATTTAACTCTTCATATGGAATTGATCTTGCTCTAGCATAATCATGAGCAATAGCCTTCTGATTCAATGCATGATATATAGATTTCCTCTCAAAAAGAGGATGGCCGGCAACTCTTGCAATATCCTCAAATTCATCAACAACAACAGGATTAGCAATAAACGCTCTTGCTTTCGGCAAACTTTTAGCAATATCATCCGCAATTAGACCACCAAGATTACTCGCATGTTCGCCTATGGGGCTATTACGCAAATCATTTTTCAAAGCTTCATTAACCTCTAATACACCAGAAGGAACCGGATGAATTAAACCTCCCCTTCCCATCACTGCTTCAATGCATAAAAGATCAACCTCGTTTTTATTTAAGACATCTAAAATTATTTTTTTTCTGTATTCATACTGATCACTAACTTTATCAAACTGCGCCAATTCAGTATCCTTATGGATAATGTTTTGTTGAAACATTGATCTACTACCCTGAAATACTGCAACTTTTGTTGAAGTAGAACCTGGATTAATAACCAAAATATGATTTGTACAAGCTTTCAATCTTAATGATAAATTAGTTTATTCGTATATTAAAATTTCTTCATCACCTCTAAGAGCTGATAGAGCAATCTGTGCCATAGAGTCGAGCTCAACTACACCAGGATAAACATGAACAGGCCCCATATTCTTTACTCGTTCAATAATCTTATTCACAAACCACCTACTATTAGCAATGCCACCTGTAATAATAATTCCATCTATTTGTGAATTCAGAACAGCATACATAGCGCCAATTTCTTTACTCACCTGATAGGCCATTGCTTCAAATACTTTAGTAGCTTCTTCATCACCATGATTAACTCTAGCATCAACTTCCAAAGCACTGTAGGTTCCCAAATAAGCATATAGTCCACCCTTATGTTGAATCATATCCAAAACCTCCTCTTCTGTTTTACCGGATTGAAAACAATACCTGACAACATCCCCAATAGGCAAACTTCCAGTACGTTCTGGAGTAAAAGGTCCATCTCCATCCAACGCTTGATTGGAATCTATAACACATCCCTGATGATGAGCAGAAACTGAAATCCCACTACCCAGATGAGCAACAATCAAGTCCATTTCTTCATATTTCTTCATTAAAGCTTTAGCATGTCTTTTTGCCATAGCCTTCTGATTTAAGGTATGAAAAACAGATTTATGTTTAAATTCAGGATGTCCGGTAAATCTAGCAAGATCACAATATTCATCCACTGTAACAGGGTCCACAACAAACGACTTCATTTCCGGATACAACTTAGCAATTTCCTCCGCAATTATTCCACCCAAATCAACATAGTCCTCACCATATTCAGAGCTTTTCAAATCTCGAATAAGAGCATCATTAACTTTATAAATCCCAGATTTAACAGGCTTTACCAATCCTCCCCTTCCAACAGTAGCCTGAATACACTCCAAACATATTCCATTATCATCAAGTTCACTTAAAATCTTATCCCTACGATAGTTTATCTGCTCAATATAATGTGAAAATCTTCCGAGATCCTGATCGGGATGTTGAATATCTTTTAGGAATAAGATATTGTAATTTTGATACACTGCAATCCTAGTATAAATTGCACGGGGATTAATAACTAGTATAAGGTCTTGATTCATAATGTATTATAATTTATAGTAAATGAACAATTTAGAGATGGCTAAGATAAAAAAATGTATAATAAATCGCATATAATTTATTAAATATTTTGACAATATATATATTAAAGCATATATTTCTGATTTACTGATATATCATAATCAATTATTTGTATTAATACTAAAGTCAACTCAATAGGTAATAGAAAAAATGCCTAATTTTGTAATCTTATACTCTCTCAAAGAGTTTTTTAATATTAAAATTAACATACATAAAATAAATATAAGGATAATTATGGAAAAAGATCAACAGATTTTTGATTTAATTGAAGATGAAAGATTACGCCAACTTCATGGGATTGAGCTTATAGCAAGTGAGAACTTTGTAAGTGAGCAAGTACGCCAGGCTGCTGGTTCGGTATTAACAAATAAATACGCCGAAGGCTACCCGGGTAAAAGATACTACGGAGGATGTCAGATTGTTGACCAAACAGAACAACTAGCAATAGATAGAGCAAAAGCATTATTTGGAGCAGAATATGCAAATGTTCAACCTCATTCTGGGGCACAAGCTAATGCAGCTGTATTTTTTGCATGTTTAAAACCAGGAGATACTTTTATGGGCTTAGACCTATCTCATGGAGGACATCTATCTCATGGTTCACCAGTAAATCTATCTGGTATTTTATATAACCCTATTGCTTACCATGTTAAAGAAGAAACAGGCACAGTAGATTATGAGGAAATGGAAGAATTAGCTATTAAAAATAAACCAAAGCTAATTATTGCAGGAGCATCTGCATATTCTAGAGATTGGGATTACAAACGTATGCGAGATATTGCTGACAAAGTGGGAGCATTGCTTATGGCTGACATATCACATCCTGCAGGTTTAATTGCAAAAGGACTATTAAAAGATCCAATTCCACATTGTCATATTGTTACAACAACAACACATAAAACCCTTCGTGGTCCAAGAGGCGGAATGATTTTAATGGGTAAAGATTTTGAAAATCCATTTGGGATTAAAACTCCAAAGGGTGCAACAAAGATGATGTCAGCAGTACTTAATTTTGCAGTATTTCCAGGTCAACAAGGCGGCCCATTAGAACATATTATTGCAGCAAAAGCAGTAGCTTTTGGAGAAGCTTTAACTGATGAATACATGGATTATGCAATCCAAATGCAAAAGAATGCAAAAGTAATGGCACAAGCATTTATTGACAAAGGTTACCACGTTATTTCCGAAGGAACAGACAATCATAGTATGTTGGTTGATTTAAGAACAAAATTCCCTGATATCACAGGTAAAATTGTTGAAAATACTTTGGTAAAAGCAGATATTACTATCAATAAAAACATGGTTCCTTTTGACAGTCGCTCCCCATTCCAAACATCAGGATTGAGAGTTGGCACACCTGCAATTACTACCAGAGGTATGAAAGAAGAGCATATGAAACCAATCGTTGATATGATTGACGAAATAATTTCAAATATCGACAACGAAGAAGTTATAGAATCTGTTCGTAAAAGAGTAAATAAATTTATGGAACAATTTAAGATGTTTGCTTACTAATCATAGCTCGACATAAGATTTATCTCAAAGAAAGCTTATGCCAAGCTCAAGTTACTAATATCTTTTAACTTAAAGATATTTAGAAAAAAAAGAAAAAGCCATTGGGAATTCCCAATGGCTTTTTCTTTTTAATTGAAATAATAAACTACAATAAAGCTATTTTAGTATGTTTTTGTATTTCCTTAGTTGTAGTACTTTTATCCCATCTAACCATTTGAAATATTGAGAAATAAAACATTCTGGAATCCATATTTTTGTATGGAAAAATAGTTTTATTATTTCCATCAATAAAACTATAATCTTTATTCATCATATCATTTAATGTATATGTAAACTTAATACTCATTCCATGAGGTAATGCAACTCCAACAAACACAGAAGGTAAAAATGTATTTACACGAGAACTAAACCATTCAGAAAATTTTCTTTTCCCACCAGGTTTAAACTCCTTCTCTTTATAATGATAAAGCCATTCCATTTGCGCCCCGGTAAAAAAATAAAAATCATCATTAAAAGAACCTACCTTTAATACTATTGGAGCTCCTAATGAATATACTCTTCTCTTCCATTTTACCTTTTCAGTAGTCTCTGCTACTCCAGAAGAATTTAAAGAGGACGCTTCGTTGGTAATAAATCCTATATTACGATTTGAAACACCTGTATAAACACCTATATTATTGTTGAAATCGTAATGCCAATAAGTACCAAAGTGAAACCAAAATGTAAATCTCATAGGACCTGTAATACTTCCGTTTGAATTGTTATTTGGCAAATCAGTTTCACTTGCTGCATTGTAAGCAGCGTTTGAAAATCCAAAAACAAATTCTCCTGAAGTTGTATTATATATTTTTTGAGCATTGGATACAGTTGCAAAACAACAAAACAAAAGTAAAGTTAGTAATAATTTATTCATAATAATGTTTATAAGCAATTTAATAAATAATGCGCAAATATAAAATAATATATTTGATAAATAAAAATAAAGAAACCAGACAGGCGCCTGGTTTCTTATTACTAACTTATGAAAAGGTATTACCCTTTTTTGTTTTACTAAAATCTACTATAGAGATAAAAATAATAAAACAATGGTTGCATAATTGGAAAATTATTTTTTATATATTAGAAATAAGATTACATTAGGTTCTTATAATACTGATTTACATTGTATTTCATGATTAAAAAAAAAGAAAATATTTTTAATATTAAATACAATAAAAGTGATTAAATAAAGTTTTAAGGGTAGTTAAATCGTACAAATAACTAAACAATTATTAGTCATTTAAAAGTTTGTTGATATGTTAAATGATATATTTATCTTTGCATTATCAAAAGTATAACAAATACGAATCAGGTTTTATTAAAATTATTAGCTTTGAAATTAAAAACAATCATTTACACAATAGTGCTTACAGGACTATTTATAGGAAGTAATTTACAAACTATTGCTCAGGGAACGGGAGGAGCAAACTACAATCAACTTCTAGGACAAGATGATATAAATGCAATAACAACTGCAGTACCATTTTTGCTAATAGCTCCCGATAGTAGAGCGGGCTCTATGGGAGATATAGGTGTTTCAACATCACCTGATGCTAATTCTCAGCATTGGAATGCAGCAAAATATGCTTTTATAGAAAACAAAATGGGATTCAGTGTTTCATACAGCCCATGGTTAAGAAATTTGGTTAACGATATAAGTTTGGCATATCTTACCGGTTATTATAAAATTAATGACATGTCTAGTGTTTCAGGTTCGTTGCGTTATTTTAGCCTTGGATCAATAGAATTTACTGATAAATTTGGAACTTCACAAGGAAACTATAAACCAAATGAGTTTGCAATTGATGCAGCTTATTCAAGAAAACTTGGCGATAATATTTCCGGAGCTTTCACTTTAAGATATATCAACTCTAATCTTACTCAGGGGCAAAACGTTAATGGTCAAGCTACACAAGTAGGACAAGCCGTTGCAGCGGATCTTGCAATATATTATTCCAAAAAAATAGAGATTGGTAAAACTAAAGGTAAATTTGCTTTTGGAACAAGCATCTCTAATATGGGTAATAAAATATCATATTCAGAAACATTAGAGCGCGATTTTCTCCCAATGAATTTCAGAATTGGTCCTTCATTGACTCTTAATTTAGACAAATATAATCAACTAACTTTTGCAGTAGATATTAATAAACTATTAGTTCCTACACCTCCAATTTATGCACTTGACTCTAATGACAATCCTATTCCTATTCCAAATAGTGACAAGTACGAAATAGAAAAAGGAATGGACCCTAATCGCTCAGTTGGTAATGCTATTTTTTCGTCATGGTATGATGCTCCCGGTGGAATGACTGAAGAACTTAGAGAATTTTATATTGGTGGTGGTATTGAATATGTTTACGACAAAAAATTCTTTGTTAGAGGTGGATATTTTTACGAAAATGCAACTAAAGGAAATAGAAAATACTTTACATTAGGTGCCGGTTTTAAATACAATGTCCTTGCACTTGATATTTCATATCTTATTCCTACTACTCAACGAAATCCAATGGAAAACACTTTGAGATTTTCTTTACTATTTGATTTTAACGAAGGTTCTGATTCATCTAAATAATGTTTCGTATAGGTTTAGGCACAGATACTCATAGGCTTATTGAGAACAGGAAGCTTATTCTTGGGGGTATCAATATTAAACACTATAAGGGTTGTGATGGATATTCAGATGGTGATGCATTAATACATGCTCTATGTGATGCATTACTTGGAGCTGCCAACTTAAGAGATATCGGTTATCACTTTCCTGATACAAATCCTGACAACAAAGATATAGATTCAACTTTTTTTCTAAAAGAAGTTATGACTAAGCTCAACAAAAAAGGGTATTCAATTGGCAACACTGATATTACAATTCAGATTCAGAAGCCCAAAATTAACCCCTTTATCCCATTAATGCAAAAAAAATTATCATCAATTTTAAATATTGATATCGACCAAATATCCATAAAGGCTAAAACTGGTGAAAGTATTGGTTTCATAGGAAGAGAAGAAGGTGTTTCGGTGCAAGCAATTGCACTTTTAATAAAAAATAATTGATAATGAATATCTCTTGTGCTATCATAGCAGGAGGAAAAGCTAAAAGATATAATGGCTTAATAAAAGCATTTATTGAGATTGATGGGAAAAAGATAATTGACAAAAATCTGGAATTACTAAAACCTATTTTTCAAGATATAATTATTATAAGTAATAATCCCTCTGCCTTTAATGAATATCAAGATATAAGTATTTATTCAGATTACTATCAAGAAATAGGCCCATTGGCAGGATTACATTCAGCTTTAAAACACTGTATGAATCCATCCCTCTTTTTAATGAGTAGTGACTTACCCTATATTTCAGTAGAAATCATCAATTCACTTATTAATAAATATTCTCAATCAGATTGTGATATTCTTGTTCCTAAAATTGGGAATAAATTAGAGCCTCTTTTTGGAATATATAACTCAAACATTATAGAAAAATTAGAAGCATTTATCGAAAAAAGAGAAAGTTTTGCTATGAGAGACTTCTTTGATAATGTAAACACTAATTTTTTACAACTAGATAATAATAAGCCTAATAATCTAGCATTTAAAAATATAAACAGCCCAAAGGACCTATAATATTATTTTTTGCTTAAGATTAATGATTGAATGTCCGCGCCACTTGGATTCTGAAAGACCGTAAGTCCAAACTCAGGAATAATAGCAAATAAATGGTCAAAAATATCTGCTTGAATAGCTTCGTAATCAGCCCAGTCCTGAATTTTACTAAACACATAAATTTCCAAAGGCAAGCCCTTTTCTGTTGATTGAAGTTGCCGCACAAGAAATGTCATATCAGTATTTATCTCCTTTTTCTCCATCAGATACATTTCAATATAAGCTCTAAAAACACCAATATTAGTTTGGTGACGTCCATTAGTAAACTCTCCTTTTATTCCAAGCTTTTCATTATATTCGCGCAATTCATCTTCCTTTTTATTCAAATAATCTGAAAGGAGTCTAATACTTTTAAGGCTGTCGAGCTCTGAATCTTTAAGAAATTTTATAGAATGAATATCGATATTTATATACCTTTTGATTCTTCTTCCTCCCGATTCCTCCATACCACGCCAATTATGAAAAGTATTACTCACTAGAGAGTAAGTAGGAATAGTACTAATTGTTTTGTCCCAATTTTGAACTTTAACAGTAGTAAGCGAAATGTCTATTACAACACCGTCAGCTCCGGCATCAGGTACAGAGATCCAATCCCCTAACTCGAGCATATTATTGGCATTAATCTGTATTCCTCCCACAAAACCAAGTATGGTATCTTTAAATATCAACATTAATACTGCAGCAAAAGCTCCAATACCTGTAAGTAAAAAGCTTATATCTTTGGATACAATAATGGAAATTGCAACTAAAACTCCAATAACTATTGCTAATAATTGAAATACTTGAATATAGGACTTTATCGACTTTTTATGATCTTGTTGGCGTGAATTATAAATATCATTAACAGAATTGAAAATCGCTATAAAACCTCTCACCATATAATAATCCATATAAAGCTTTAAAACAATAACAACTAGATTATGTAATAATACAAAATCTACAACCAATATATCAATAAGAATTAGCCATAAATATATAGTTAGTATATGTAAAAAGTAGGAAAATACCTTATTATCAAATAAATAATTATCAATATCTGTCTTTGATTTATCAGCAATCTTTTTTATATAAGCTTTTACATATTTTACAACAATTGAATCAACAATGAAATATATCAAAATTGTAAATAGAAAATACACACTCTCAACGGTATATATTGCTGATTTTAATGTAAATCCCAAATCAATAATTAAGCCTTGTAGATAAGTACTAAATTGTGAAAACCACTCCATAATAAATTTATTAATAATTAATTGACAAAAGTAAAACTATTCATCTAACTCATACTACTTTTAATAAAAAAATAATATATAAAAATACAATAAAAAAAGCGGAATAAATAATTCCGCTTTTTTAACCACAGTAATAATTAATAATAATAAAACTTAATCAAAGGGGACAATACCACCTCGCTTTACTTCAAAAATGGTATCTCCAATTGTTTTCTCATAATATTTAGCTTGATATTCGTATTTTCCATCAATAATAATCCCCATACTAAACCTCATACTTGAGCTTATATCTTCCTTAAACTTCAGATATAAATATACTGGACTTCCTTGATCCATTGTAAAATCTTGAGTCCAATTACTACTAAGTCCAGCTGGTGTAACATCTTTACTTATAGTCTTACCATCAGCATCGATATAAACAACAGAATAATTATCTGATAAACCAGTTATCATATACGAAACTTTCTTAGGGTCACCATCTTTTTGACAAGAAACTGAAATAACTAATAATGCTATAAATACTAATACTAAATTTTTCATGTCCTAATCTTTAAATATTAAATATTAAATTAACAAAGAAAATTCTGCCAGGTTCAAATAATCTTGAATCTGTACCTAGAACTCGTCTGTTAAGATGTTCATAATATGCTTTGTCAAACACATTGTTTACACCACCAACAACTGTTAAGTTTTGATTGTGTTTGTATTTCAAACTAACATCAAGGAGTAAAAAAGAAGGTGTCGTAAGTTCCTGCATAGCTTTAGAAACATTATTCTGTGCTGCAGAGTACCTATAACTAATACTTGGGATGAGTTTATTATTGTAAAATTTATAAGAAGCATTAAGTTTCATATTCATAGGAGGTATTTCTCCAAGCGGATCATTTTTAACTATTGATGAACCTGTAATATTTCCATTGGCATCATAATCCAAAACATCAACTTCATTAATCGTACCTTTGGTGAATGCCGCAGTATAGGATAGCCTCCACTTGTACCTTTGAGGTGTTGCAAAGCTAAATTCCAAACCATACAGCTTTGCTATTCCAAGGTTATCAAACTTTTTAACACCTAATACGCCCTGAGTAAGAGGCTTCTGTACTGCAGGAGGCAAATATATTCCTCCAATATAATCTTGCACAATTGAATAAAAAGCAGTTAGTTCAATTCCTCCAAACTTTTGATTATTATATTTATATACTATGTCAAACTCGTTATTGATTTCAGGTAATAGGTTTGGATTACCTAAATACTCAAAATTATCATAACCTGTTGGAAGTAATATGATAAAGCGTTCTAACATATCAGCACTTCTTACCCCTCTACCGAAGGACATTCCAAAAGACATATTTTCATTGATTTTGCGTGTAACTCCAATATTAAAACTAAAATTAACAAAACTAGATTTAGTACTATCAGCAGGAATTCCAATGAGCTCTTTTTTCTTCATATTAAGCAATGAAATAGAGTCGGAATAAGCAGAATTGACATCTAATCTAACAGCAGCTACACCCTCCCATAAATTTTTGTTATATCTATATTCAGAAAAAATACCATAATTAGAAATATGAGCTTTATTCCATAAATCCTCCATTTTAACTGGCACCTTACCCATTATTGGATATTGTCCAACCATGGTTTTTATTCTTTCACCATCTTTATCTACCCCGTACATATCAGTTCCTACGAATAAATGGCTATTTTTATTTGTATTTAAACCAAATTCTACCCTATAACCATAACGTCTTGCTAAAATCTGCGATACAGCAACAACAGTATCAGAAAATCCCCTCTCTTTATTGTCCATAGTATGGTCAACATCAGAAAGATAAGCTTTTACATGTATCGATTCTATAGACTTAGTAACATTTTTAGCCGTATAATCCACAGAATATAATTTTGTATTGTCAGCTCTTTCATCCATTGGTAATGCAGGAAAATTCACATTTCGAGCATAAAACTCAGAATAAGAAAATACAATTTTATGATTATCTGCAATAGCAAAACCCAATTTCCCATTATATCCTAACTTTTTAAAAGAAGATTTAATCAAATTACCAGCTCCATCTGTATAGCTACCATAATTTGAATTATTCCCCGAAAAGGAGAAAAACACTTTTTTACCTCCACCATACACTGTTATATGTTCCCTCATACCATTCCAATTACTTTCATAACCCATATTAGCTTTTACATGTACTTGAAATTTATCAAAAGGTCGAGGTGAGGATGTATGCATATTTATTACGCCTCCCATAACTGGTCCATACCGTAAGGCAAATGGCCCCTTTAAAACTTCTATAGCTTCTATATCACCTGATTCAACATGTGCTGTTGTAGGATCCATTCTATTTGGACAACCACCTTCCATTCTCATACCATTATCCACCTGAACATTTAATTGACTAAATTTAAAACCTCTAATAACAGGATCAAGATTAGCCCCCCCCTTCCTAACAGCATATACATTAGGTATCTCTCTTAAATAATCACCAATATCTCTCACTGGTCGCTGTTCTATAGTAGCTTCCTTAATTACAACCTTTGAGTAAGCATGATTCTGTATCTTGTCATCTCTAATTTCAACTGCAAGTAGCTCTTTAATATCAATATTAAGAGATATATTTATTTCTATTATTTTACCATCTTGAATATTAACCACTTGTGAAAGCTCTGAATAACCCATATGTTTCACATACAAAGTATATTTTCCCTCTTTCAGTCCTTTAATAATAAACTCTCCCTTATCATTTGTCACCACACCTCTATCTAAAGGTGATATCAATATCTCAGCTTGCGAAATCAACGCACCAGAATGGGAGTCTTTTACAACACCTTTTATACCACCATAATTTTGAGTAAATGCAAACAATGACGTAAACAATAATCCGATAAGTATACTAACTCTCATAAAAATAAATTTTTTATTTATTAAATGCTTATACTAATAAGTCCATCTCCCTTTCAATACACTCTAATAATATGACAGTACAAATATATAATATTTTTTAAGTTATGTTAATTTTTTCTTAATTTTTTATTTTATAACAAAAAAAGACCAGCAAAAAAATGCTGGTCTATAATATTATTATTTTTAGTAATTACCAATCGGGCTACCTACTCTTGTCATTGCACATCTAAAACCTATATCATCAGTGGATTGATGTTCATCAAGGAAACGTCTGGTACCAGGGCTCAACCAATATGCTCCATCTTTCCAAGATCCACCTTTATAGACTCTAGCATGATCATTCACCATAGAAGTTAGACCATAATCATACATTTTACTAGTACTTGTTCCATCATCATCCCGCCAGTTACTCCAATTATTATCACTAGTATAATTTGATGCGTAATCACCATCAAGATAATTAATATTGTTAGCCTTACGATAATTTCTACGATTTAGATTCTCTTCAATCGTAACATCTCTGGTTCTTAATTCTCCAGGTTCAGCGACAATAAAATCTGAAATACCCTTTGCTAATTCGGCAGCTATTTCAATTGTTTCTGAAGGGTTTCCATAAAGTTTATCTTCAAGAAGTTCAGCCATAGCGTCAGAAGCTTCTTCGTATTTTCTATCGTCATTAAGTTTTTTTATTGCTTCTAAACCCGAAGTCAAATCAGCCTCCAGTTTCTTTTCATCATCATTTAAGGGACGACTTAAATTCCTAAAGAACCCTTGATCAGTTGTTCCTACAGGCCCATTTAACCATTCTAAAATACCATCATAATCATAAATAGTATTATAAAGTTTATCGGCAATAGCACCTGTATTATTTCTAACATAAGTTTTATAAACATTACCACGGAATGAGTTATAATCATCCATATCTTCAAATGTAAGAGGTCTGTAAACATCCATCACCCACTCTGAAACATTACCTGCCATATTATAAAGTCCGTAATCATTAGGCCAATAAGCATAGACTGGAGCGGTTATAGAAGCAGCATCATTAAGATTCCCTGCTACACCCATATAATCGCCTCTACCTCTACGGTAATTAGCTACCATATCTCCATAATTGCCTGGTGCATCTGTACGAGTAATATGTCCATTCCAAGGATAAAGTCTTCTTTCCACAACTCTTTCGTACATTGTATTTCCAATTAATCCAAGAGCGGCATATTCCCACTCAGCTTCTGTTGGTAATCTATATTTAGGTAATAGAATACCATCCTCCATCCTGGCTCTTCTATAACCTCCACCATTGGGAGAAATATCAACCAATTGATGATCAGTTTCTTCACCAATACCTTGTATTTCCGGAACCATATATGCATCAGTATTAAAATGATTATCAGAACTAGGTGCTTCTTGATAATCAAGAATACCGAATTCTACTAAGATATACTCATTAACTCTATCAGTTCTCCAAGAACAATAGTCACGAGCTTGTAACCAGTTTACACCAACAACAGGATAGTCGCGGAAAGCTGGGTGACGCAAATAATTATTTACATAAGGTTCGTTATAAGCTAACTTACTCCTCCAAACAAGAGTATCTGGTAATGCTTTCTGAATAATTCTAGGATTTTCATCAGCATAAACTCTCTTTAACCAATGCAAATACTCTAAATAATCAAGATTACGCACCTCTGTCATATCCATATAAAATGAAGGGACAGTTGTTCTTCTTGGTTGAGAGTTCCAATCGTACATAACATCTTGCTCTGTTCTACCCATCACAAAAGTACCACCCTCAATAAGTACTAAACCGGGTCCAGTTTCTTGTTCTTCGTAAGGGGCAACTTGAAAACCACCATTTTTCTCATCATTATAGTTCCAGCCTGTTGTAGGAGACTGTTCTTTACTACATGATGAAATAACAAATGCTAATGCCAATAGCACCATCATACTCAAAATACTTCTATGTTTTATCATAACCTATTAGATTAAATTCTAACAATATTCTACTATATAACTAAAAAGATGGGCAATTTATTTCATGCATTCTAACTCTTTTCACCGGACAATTAAAATCCAGTGCCATAGAAATCTCATGAGCACCACCTGAACCGTTTCCTAATGCAGAAACAGTAATATCATAACTATATCCAAATTTAAATTTATCATATTCAAAACCAGCTTGAATAATTACAGCATCACTACCTTCTAAAAAATGACGATACCACAGTCCAAAAATCATAGGAGATTTTTTGAAATAAGCACCATAATTAAACTGATGAAATGCTCCTTGTTGCATATATACAAAATTAGGCGAAATACGAGGGTCTCCAGGTCGCATACGCTTTCTTCTAATTAATGGTATTGTATAACCTGCATGAGCAGTTATTTTCATTGGCAAATAACTTTCACCATTCTCAGTAAAGGCTACATTAACAGGGACCATATGATGGACTGCAACTCCACCAAAAAAACTCTTATTATAAACCAATAATCCACTTGAAAAATCAGCATCCATAAGATTATACTCACCATTTACAGGCCTAGTCTCTGCTGTTTGCTGTGAAAAACCCCATTTTGGATTAATTTGATCAGCAAAAGTAAGCTTATCCCAATCTAAATGCTTTTGGAAAAAACTTGCTTGCAATCCAGCTTTAAGAAACCATGTACGTGACAACCTAATTCTTACGGAATAAATTAATGAAACAGACTGAGTTGTTAATACTCCTTGCCCTGCTCTATCAGAAGTCACCATAACGCCTAATCCTCCACCTAATTTATCAATATGCATGTCGAAACTTGCATTATATGTAACATATGATCCAGGAATTGAAGGCCACTGATTTCTATAATTTGTAACAACACGAGGGCAAACTTTTGCTCCTGCAAAAGCAGGATTTAGGTATAAAGGATTTGCATAAAATTGGGAAAAATGGGCATCTTGAGCCCTCATTCCTAACGTTATAGTAAAAACCATAATAACTATTAAGTAAATCCTGTGCTTTGTTGTTACCATACTATAAAATTAAAGCTACAATAATACAAATAATTTCTAATACTTAACCTAAAATATTTTGCATTATTGCAGTAAAATAAATTTGTTATACCTTTATGATCAAAATTTGTTACACAATTCACCCATTTATTTAAAATAAATACAGACGAAGAAATTATGTGTAATATTCAATAACCTAATCTAATGAATTTATCTAATAATCGATAAACACTTGAACCAAAAGGACAATAATTATTTTTAAAACGTTGCATAAAAAAATAATAAAAAAATACAATATACAACTATTTTTGCAGTTAATAATTCAAACCTATATAGAAATTTATAAAAACGAGCATCGATAAAAAATCGGTACTGATTTTGGCAAAATAATTATTAACTCACCCGTATATTGACAGGCAGACAAATAAATGACTATAAATTATTAGTGACTCCATATCACCAAATTTTAAATATATGAAACCCTTACTATCTGTTTTACTACTTTTTAACTTCATATTAATTTTACCTAATTCTATATTTAGTCAAAATACTATACATAAACAATTTACTGTAGTTTGGAATAAACCAATAAATAATGAAACTAATTATAATAGTATCAACACTCTCAGTTTTGATAAATCTGTACCAAGTAAATTAAATAATCAGTGGCCTGCATTTTTTACTGTATTACCATTAAATAATGACGAAGAAGTAAATATTGAATTTACAACTATAAACGAAGAATTTCTGTGCAATATTCCAATAAATAAGAATATCAATATTGACACAAATTACACTTATACAATTGAATACTTGTACAATAGAGGTGTAAAATCAGCAAAAATAACTGTGGAGGTTTTCAGAAAAAACAATTCCAATGCGATTATGAGATTAAAATCTTTTAATTTGAGTTTCATAAAGAATAAAACAAATGGTATAAAAACAGCAAAAGGAAGAAATTACACACAACATTCTGTACTATCAGATGGAAGATGGTATAAAATAGCAACAAATGAAAACAGCATATATAAGGTGACAGCAAATCAAATGCAAGCGATGGGTTTTTCTACTTCCAACCTTGACATTAACGATATTAGATTATATGGAAATGGTGGAGGAATGCTCCCGGAAAGGAATTATATAGACAGATATGATGATTTATTTGAGAATGCAATTGAAATATATGATATAAACTCTAATGGTATATTTGATGGTAATGACTATTTTTTATTTGAAGGCACATCTCCTACCAAGTGGACTTACAACAATTCTTATAAAATATTTATACATCAAAAAAACTTATATGATGACTATGCTTACTATTTTATTACTGTAAAAGATGGACAAGGTAAAAGAATTGAAGTTGATACAAATAACTACTCTTCTCCCAATAAATTAGTCACCGCATTCTCTGATTTTAAATATTATGAAAATGATTCATTAAACTTAATAAAAACAGGAAGAGAATGGTATGGAGAGCAGTTTAGTGTTATTAACTCCTACAATTTTAAGTTTGTATTTAGCAATATAGAATCAGAAATGCCAGTAATTATGCGAACAAACTCTGTGGCTCGTTCCACCCTAAACAGCACAATGCTTTTTAGAATAAATGGAATTGAAAAAACAATTCAATATAGTGCAACAAGCACAAATTATTTGGCACAGTATGCAACCTCTGTTACCGACACTATGATTTTAAAAACAAGCAATCCTTTATTAACTATAGAAGCTATTTATAGTAAGCCGAATTCAAGTGCAACTGCCTGGTTAAATTATATTGAAATTAATGCAAAGCGTCATTTAACTATGACTAATGGACAATTGACATTTCGCGAGCCAAGTATAGTTGGCTTTGGTAATATTGCAAAATATACTATTGAAAATGCTAATATTAATACTATAGTCTGGGATATTACCAATCCTCTATCTCCGGTTGAAATTACTCCAAATATTAATAATAACACATTGACATTTACAACGTCTGCAGATAGTTTAAGAACTTTTGTTGCTCATTACGGAGATTATAAAACTCCAAAACTAGTGAAAGCAATCGACAATCAAGACTTACATTCGCTTAGTAACATAGATTATGTAATTATTTACCACAATAATTTTAAATCACAGGCTGAGGAGTTAGCTCAATATCATACTATAAAAAACAATTTAAATGTATATACAACCAACTTAGAACCAATATATAATGAATTCTCTTCAGGATCAAAAGACATAACAGCAATAAGAGATTTTATGAAGATGCTTTATGATAAAGCATCAGGCAATGTAAATGAAATGCCAAAATACTTATTACTTTTGGGAGATGCTTCATATGATTATAAAGATAGAATTGCTAATAATACTAATTTAGTTCCTACATACGAATCAGTTAACTCTCTTTCTCCAACAAATTCATTCTGTACTGACGATTATTTCGGACTACTTGATGATAATGAAGGAGCAGGTGCTAATGGAAATTTAGATATTGGAATAGGTAGATTTCCGGTTACAACATCTGCTCAGGCTAGTAATATTGTAAATAAAATTAAGAGGTATAAATCTCCTGAACTATACTCAAATAATTCTTCAGGCTCATGCAATACCGGCACCAATGGCATAAAAGGCTTAGCTGATTGGAGAAACATTAATTGCTTTATTGGTGACGATGAAGATGGAGGTTTACATACAGCACAAGCTGACTATTTAGCAAATTATGTTTGGAATAATTACCCTGATTATAATGTGGATAAAATATTTTTTGATGCATATGCTCAAGTTATAACACCAGGAGGGCAAAGATATCCAGAAGTAAATAATGCGATAAACCAAAGAGTTGAGAAAGGAGCCCTAATAATTAATTATACTGGTCATGGTGGAGAAGAGGGATGGGCACACGAGTCAGTATTAGAAGTGAAAGATATTAATAATTGGAATAATTATTTCAATATGCCTCTATTTGTGACTGCTACTTGTGAGTTTAGCAGATATGAAGACCCGGAAAGAATATCTGCCGGAGAATATGTGTTACTAAATCCAAATGGTGGTGGTATTGGACTATTAACAACTTCCAGAGTAACATACTCTTCTACAAATTTCTCGCTAAGTAAGGTAATTTATCAAAATATTCTTGAACAATATAACGGGAAATACCCGGCCCTAGGTGATGTGATAAGAATTTCAAAAATCGGCGCCGGTTCAGTCTCTGCCAATAAAAACTTTGTCCTATTAGGCGATCCTGCTTTAAAACTTGTTTATCCATGCGACGAAGTAATTACAACAGATATTGTTGATGCAAAAACAGGTATTAACATAGATACTGCAAGAGCTTTACAAGAAATAAAAATTAAAGGAGAGATTCACAGAGCAGGTTCCATAAATACTAATTTTAATGGCATCATTTACCCTACAATTTTCGACAAAGCACAAAATAACAGCACCTTAGGAAATGATAACGATAGTCCTATTTATAATTTTTTACTTCAAAACAATATCATTTATAAAGGAAAAGCTAAAGTGGATAATGGAAAATTTGAATTTAATCTAATCATTCCTAAAGATATTGCATACAATTTTGGTGAAGGTAAAATATCATATTATGCTGCTGATAGCAATATAGATGCAAATGGATATATGGACAGCTTAATAATTGGCGGGTCAAATCAATTTGCTGATATTGATGAAGATGGGCCAAAAGTAAAGCTTTTTATTAATGATACTAATTTTATTAATGGTGGAATAACAAATGAAAACCCCAGACTTCTTGCAAAAATATTTGATAAGCATGGAATAAACACTGTTGGAAATGGTATCGGCCACGACATTAAAGCTATTTTAGATGAAAACAGCACTCAACCTATTGTATTAAATGAATACTACGAAGCAGAATTAAATAATTTTCAAAAAGGAAGTGTCGAATATCCTTTTTACAATCTTGAAGAAGGAAATCACACTCTTAGTCTAAAGGTATGGGATGTTTATAATAATTCTACTACCACTACTATAGATTTTTTAGTTTCAACAAATACTGAGTTTACATTAGACCACTTAATAAATGCCCCTAATCCTGTTTATGAAAGTACTTCATTTATTTTTGAGCACAACCAGAGCTGTGATATTTTGGATCTAAAAGTATATATCTATAATATGTCAGGCCAATTAGTAAGACAATTAAAAGCCAGCGTTAATTCATCGGGATATAGAGTTGGACCCGGAGAATTAGTTTGGGATGGCACAGGAACAGGTGGTGCAAGATTAGCTAAAGGAGTTTATATCTACAAAATATTTATTGAAAACAGCCTAGGAGTATCCACTGAGAAAACTAGCAAGCTGGTATTAATGAAATAAGATATTATTTCTTATAAATAAAACTCTTTAGTAAGACTTTTAAACTCATCAGAATAGACATCACCATTATTTGATTTTAACGAAATAATCTCTGTTTCAATATTACCAACAAACTTGTTCTTACAAAACACTAATATAATTCTTTTGAACTCAGACTTTTTTGTATCTCTAATTTTCAACTCCTTTTGTAAATAAAATCCATTTAATAAAGCAGCTTTTAGTACTTTTTCTCTTTGTTGATAGGGATAAATAATAGAGACTATACCTTTATTATTTAATATTTGATTAGCTTTATTAAAAAGTACACTTATTGGCAGGAACTTACTTATTCTTGAAAGCTCTCTTCCATGATTTATATTATTATTATCCGAATCGAAAAACGGGGGATTAGAAACTATTAAATCAAATTTATTATCAAACTGATAACTAGTAAAATCACCTAAAAACACTTTTAATCTATTTTTCCAAATAGAATTTTTAAAATTAAAACTACAATCATTAAAAGCATTTTGGTTTATCTCAATAGCAGAAATATCTATATTTTGGAATCGTTGTGCAAGCATTAATGAAATAATTCCACTACCACTACCTACATCCAAAGCCTGACCACCGCTATCAACTTCTATCCATGCTCCGAGAATAACAGCATCAATTCCAACTTTCATTGGTGTATTTGTGTCATCCAGAGAAAAATGCTTAAATCGGAACGACATTATTTCACATCTTGATTTCTATAAATATCCAAAAGGCCTTCAGGAAATTCAACCTCAATTTTTTTATTAACACGATCTATTTTTAATATAAAATCATCTACCACCGGAAGTAGAATTTCAGTAAAACCATCTTTTATCTCGAATAATGATTGTGCTGACATATCATTAACAGATTCAATAACTCCAACAAACCCTGCATTTTTATCCCATACTTCAAACCCTATAACTTCGTGATAATAAAACTTATCACCTTCAAGTTTTGGCAGAGTACTTATTGGAAGGTATAATTCTCTATTTACCAACTTTTTTGCATCTGATTCGTTGTCTACATCTTGCAATTTAACGGTGGCATTATTACCTTTTCCGAAATTTATCTTCTCAATAATAAAAGGAATAACATCTCCATTTATGTCTATAAACACAGCCTCTAATCCATAATATTGACTTATATCGTCAACATCAAAGTAAAAAACCACATCACCTTTATAGCTGTATAATTTTGTTATTTTCCCCAGATAATAAAAATCCTCATTCATAGTCTGTATAATTAATTAAACTATTATATTGGTATAATTAATCTAACCTCTGTTCCTTTACCAAGTTCAGAATTTATTTCAATATCTCCATTTAAATCAGAAACTCTTTTGTTAATATTCCGAAGTCCAATACCACTCACTTTTTTATTTGTATCAAATCCTTTTCCATTATCCTGTACAGAAATTTCTACATACTCTTCTTTCAGTTTCATATTACAAATAACACGACTAGCTTGCGCATGTTTTATAACATTACTCATCAGTTCTTGTATTATTCGATATATTCCTATTTGAATTGATTCATCCAATGTAGACCAATCAGAATTAGCTTCAGAATTAAGAATGATTTCTGTTTTTGATTGTTTTGAAAACTGGTGAACATAATCCTTAACAACATCACTTATAGAAGATAATTTAAATTCCGGAGGAGTTAAATTATGAGACAATGATCTAACCTGCTCATATATTAAGTTTATATTGTCATAAATCATATCAAGCTCTTTCATACCTAATTTTTTACGCAAAGAATCAACATAAAGCTTAATCGCAGCTAATGAACCACCTATACCATCATGCAATTCTTGAGCTATTCTATGCCTTTCTCTTTCCTCTGCATCAAGTCTTCCTTTAATCGAATCAAGCTGATGTCTTTTTATTAATTCACTAATTTTTTGATTGTTGTATTCTTCGTTCTTTTGCATTAACAATAGTGCTGATTTTCTTTTATTCTGTTGATTTCTATATATCACAACAAAAATTATTACTATCAAAATCACAAACAAAATCAAAGAATATTTTTGTATCTGTTCTTTTCTAATTATTACATCTTTCTTCTTAGCTTCCAACTCTTTCAAAACAATTTCAGCATTCTTTTCACTTATCTCCCTTTCCTTCTCAGATGTCTTATATTTAATTTCGAGTTCTTGTATTTGCTTATGCTTTTCAATACCAAAAATACTATCCTTTAGCAAGTTATAATCTTCATAATATTTCAAAGCATTTTTATATTTAGCCAGTTGCTCATACGACTTATACATATTAAAATACACATCCCTGATAATTGACTTAGCACCAGAATTCTGCACCAAACGTAAAGCTTGCTTACTATATCGCAATGCAATATTAGGTTTCCCCATTCTGTTGTACAAATCCGCAAGATTATTTAAACTGGGAATAATTTGCGTAGTAGAATGTATTTTTTTATTAACCTCCAACGACTCTAAAAAATACTCTTTAGCTTGGTTATACTTACCTTCTTTCATACTTACCAATCCCAACATATTTAATGTCTTAGCATTTCGAATTGACATTTTATAAGGTTCGTATTTGAGGGCTTCATTAAGATACTTCTCAGCTAATGAAAGACTATCTAACTTTTCATAAATTGTTCCCAAATTATGAGTACTCTGTTGTATTCCTAAAACATAATTATACCTATGATATATATTACATGCTTCTAAATACTTCTCAATAGCATCAGAATATTTTTCTTGATAAAAATGAATATTAGCAATATTCATTATAGTAGAAGCTAACGAAAGACTATCTTTTGACTCTTCTCTAATTTTGAGTGCTTCCTGATGAGCTTTTAGTGATTTAACATAATCGCCTTTAGCAAAATACATTAAACCCAAATTATTATAAATTATTGCTCTGGTTTTCAAATCCAAACTATCTCCATATTCCTCAATTACCCTATCATAATATGACTCTGATTTAATAAAATCTCCCATTTTCGTATAAACAATACCGAGATTTATATAAATACGTATAAGAATATCAATTTGTTGATATTTTTCTGCTAATGGTATTGCCCTGAAAAAAACTACTACAGATGAATCAAAATTAGAATTTAAAATATAAAAAACTCCTTTTCTACGCATTGCAACTAACATTTGTCTATAAAGGCTATCTTGCGTAGCTAATTTTATTGCAGAATTAATAATTATGATGGCTGTATCGGGATTAGAAAATCTATAATTTCCAGCAACATTTATCAAAGAGTCAATTTTAATACTATCTGATTGAATACACTTAACATCCAACTGTTTGGCAATAGTTTGATTTGCAATAAAAGACAATAAACTAAATAATAAAAACAGTCGTAAACGTTTTATAAAAGTCATAAAAATAATAAATAAATTTATCAGCAGGTCACAAAAATAAACAAAAACCACATCTGTTTATGTATTAATAACAATAAAAAGATACATTAATCATAAAATTAGCTTTCTGTAAATGCCTACCAAGTTTCAAATCACAAAGAAACATTAGCCCGCATTATTAGTATAAAAGCAAAGCAAACTGTATGAATACGCAATGAATAGCGGGGGCAATGAGGGAAAACCCTCCCGAAACAAGTTCGACAGACTGATTTAGAAAAACTCGAATTTGGATAAAAAAAATATTTTTCAAATAATATTTATTTTCTAAGTGTATTCTTCTGATAAATTAATAATAATCAATAAATAATGCGAATTAATGGTATAATAACACAATAAAAAAAGCTATTGTAAAAAAACAATAGCTTTTTTCTTATAAAATATAATGTCTATAATTATCCTTTATAAAAAGGAATCTTTACGATTTCTGCTTTAACATACTTATTACGAATATGAATAAATATTTCAGTTCCTACTTTGGTGAAACCTTTATTAACATATGCCATACCGATACCGACATGCAGCATTGGCGACATGGTACCAGAAGTAACTTTTCCGATAACATTTCCATCAACATCACAAACTTCATAGTCATGTCTAGGAATACCTTTTTCAATCATTTTAAAACCTTTAAGTCTTTTGCTAACGCCACTTTCTTTTAGATTTTGGTGATATTCACGATTGATAAAATTATTACCATCAACAAATTTAGTAATCCAACCTAGTCCTGCTTCGATGGGAGAAGTCTCGTCATTAATATCATTACCATAAAGGCAGAATCCACTTTCTAAACGTAAAGTATCGCGTGCTCCTAAACCAATAGGTTGAATATCGAATTCAGCACCAGCCTCGAATACTGCATCAAAAATTTTAATTGCATCATCATTGTTCATATAAATTTCACATCCTCCTGAACCAGTATAACCTGTTGTTGAGAAAAGTACATTCTTTACTCCTGCAAATTCTAACACCTTAAAGGTATAATACTCCATATCAATAACAGATTCTCCTGTAAGTTTCTGCATAGCTTTCAATGCCAAAGGACCTTGAACTGCCAATTGAGCTGTTTTATCAGATGCATTTTCTAATTCTGCACCCATAGTATTCTGTAAATTACACCAAGCCCAGTCTTTTTCAATATTAGAAGCATTTACAACCAAAAGGTATTCTTCCTCTCCAAAGCGATACACCAACAAATCATCAACTATTCCACCTTTGTCATTAGGGAAACAAGAGTATTGTACTTTGCCATCATATAAATCTGCAACATTATTGGAAGTAACTTTCTGAACAAATTCAAAAGCTTTTGGCCCACGAACCCAGAATTCTCCCATGTGAGAAACATCAAAAACACCAACACCTTTTCTAACTACTTCGTGTTCTTGATTTATTCCGGCAAATTGAACCGGCATATTATATCCTGCAAAAGGTACAATCTTACCTCCCATTGCCTTGTGCTTTTCTATGAATGCTGTATTCTTCATATCAGTATATTTGTTATAGGTTGAATATAAAAAGCTTTACTTTTTACATTTAATTTGTGAATTTTATAATTGCAAAAGTAAGATTTTATATAATGGCATCTATTATTAACAATACTTTTTTAATATAATTTTTAATGACAATCATCAACACTTTTCATATTTTTTATATTCCTATATAAAAGCAAAAAACCTGAAACAAATCAGGTTTTTTTACAGTATTTTAGTATATACCTCTATCTTATAAAGATTTTTTACTCAGCAAAGATTTTAGTTTTTCTCCAATTCCGGCACTAGGTCTATCAGCACTTGAGGAATAAATGTTACCTTTTGGATCTATAATCATAAATCGAGGTATTCCACTAACTTTGTAGAAATTCTTAATAACATCATTTTGTCCTGCCCAAAGTTGTACACCTTTCATCTGCATTTCTTCAACAGTTTTAATCCATGGTTCCTGTGTTTTATCAACAGAGATACTCATAAAAACAATATTCTCACCATTTAAGTCCTCTTCTAATTTCTTTAAAAAAGGCACTTCGTGCATACAAGGGCTACACCATGTTGCCCAAATATCAATATACACCCACTTCCCTTTAAAGTCAGATAAACTCACGTTTTCGCCTTTTATATTTACAAATGTAAAATCTTTAGCAGGTTCACCCTTCTTCAGATGTTTCCATTCTGCTAATTTTCTATTGATATCCTCTAATAGTTCTTTATTTAAACAAATAGTATTAAATTTCGCCCAATATGTTTCCATATCTTTTACTCCATCGTACTCTATTTGTTGTTTCACAGCATTATATGCCATAATAGATTTTATATCTTGATTTTCAAACTGCTTATCAATTAAATTTAATTGATAATTTACAAATGAATGAAATTCACTTGATAAAGAGTCCGTATAATAACTCTCATAAAAATTACGCATATAAGTTTCTAAGAAACTAACATACAATGGCAAATCAACGATTTCAGCGTTATTCAAATCAGTTTCTGCTAAATAAGTATCATATTCTGGTGACGTTTTAAAACTATTGTCATGATGAATATATTGATAATAATTAGGATAAATTCGATATAATAAAGCCCACTCATAAAGAATTCTTGCTTTTTCAATTCTTAAGAAATAAGGGTCTAAATTAGAATTGCCTCTCTGCAAATTAGCAATTTCATCAGCATGCAAAGCCCTTAAAGAATCTATTGCATTAGAAACCACATTTTCTTGTTTAGCAAAAATCTTCATCAGTTGACCTTGGAAATTGGAACTTATATTATTAAAGCGAATTAAATAATCATTATAAATAGGTGCATCACCACTAAATCGTACTGATGACATCAAATTAGGCATGGACGCAGTAAAGATTACAGAATCACTCGGTCTAACATAAAGTATCATTTTAGTTCTACCAACACCTAATGAGTAATATGTTGGTTTTTTAATATTAAGATTAAAAATCAGATTACCAGCTTCATCAAAACTAGCAGTATCAGATTCCAAAACAAGAGGGCTAAGATTTTGTAAAACAGCTTTCTGTCCAGACATTCCTTCTATATTTGCTTTAACTATAGAAGTTTCAGTTTTCACTTGATTATTACATGAAAAAACTGCAATAAGTGCTATTAAAGCACCTATTGCAGTTAAATTAATTTTAAAAATTTTCATTATTTAAGAAATTTAAAATTTTTACCTAAATAAATAGCCTCATCGCCAAGTTCCTCTTCTATACGTAATAGTTCGTTGTACTTTGCAATACGGTCAGAACGGCTAGCAGAACCAGTCTTTATTAAACCCGTATTCATAGCAACAGCCAAATGTGTAATAAATACATCTTCTGTTTCGCCACTACGGTGTGAAATAACAGAAGTATATCTATTTCTTGTAGCCATATTAATAGCATTTAGTGTTTCAGTAAGTGTACCTATCTGATTTACCTTAATCAATATTGAATTTGCCACGTCCATATCAATACCTTTTTTAAGACGCTCAGTATTTGTAACATATAAATCATCACCTACTAATTGAATTCTATCTCCCATTCTATCATTCATCAACTTCCATCCATCCCAATCATCTTCAGCCATTCCATCTTCAATAGAAATTATTGGATATTTTTTAATCCATTCATCCCAGAAGTCCACCATTTGTTCAGGGCTAAGCTTCTCTCCTGTCGACCATTTCAAATGATAAACGTTTTCTTCTTCAATATAATACTCTGAACTAGCTGGATCAAGAGCTAAATATACGTCCTCACCTGGTTTATATCCGGCATTTTCAATAGCTTGTAGAATAACTTGTACAGCTTCTTCGTTTGATTTCAAATTAGGAGCAAAACCACCTTCATCGCCAACGTTAGTTGAATAACCTGCTTTTTTAAGAACAGCTTTGAGATTATGGAATACCTCAGCCCCCATTCTTATAGCCTCAGAAAAAGTTTCAGCACCGATAGGCATAATCATAAACTCTTGAAAATCTATTGAGTTATCAGCATGAGATCCGCCATTTAGAATATTCATCATAGGAATAGGAAGAGTATTTCCATTTACTCCACCCAAATAACGATAAAGAGGTTGATTAGTAGCTTGTGCTGCTGCTCTAGCACATGCCATTGAAACACCTAAGATAGCATTAGCTCCTAAATTACTTTTATTAGAACTTCCATCTAACTCAATCATTTTCTTATCAATTTCTATTTGGTCAGTAACAAAATACCCTTGTAATTCTTTATTAAGAGTTGTATTTACATTATTAACCGCTTGCATAACTCCTTTCCCCATATAAACTGACTTATCATTGTCGCGAAGCTCTACGGCCTCATGAACACCAGTTGATGCTCCGGAAGGGACGGCAGCACGACCAATAATACCACTTTCAGTTAATACTTCTACTTCGATAGTAGGATTTCCTCTTGAATCGAGGATTTGACGGGCATGAATATTAATTATTGCACTCATAATCTATAATTTATATATTGTTATTTAGTTTTAATATCAGCGATAAAAGTAATAAAAAAAGGACAGCATTAATGATGCTGTCCTTAATATTTTATTAATAAATCTAAAATCTATTTAGATTCCTCTTTAGTCTCTGTTTTAGTCTCAGCTTTAGGAGCTTCATCTTCTACCATGGCTTCCTCAACTTTAGCTTCAACAACTTCCTCAGCTTTTGGAGCTACATCAGCAGCAGTAGCTTTTTTCTTCCCACCACGACGACGAGTAGATTTAGAAGCTTTTGCCGATTTCTTCGCTTGCATATTTTCGTTATAGTCAACTAACTCAATGATACACATTTCTGCATTATCACCTAATCTGTTACCAATCTTCAAAATACGAGTATAGCCTCCGGGACGATCCATTACTTTTACTGAAATGTTACGATACAATTCTGTAACAGCGTCTTTATTTTGAAGTTTACGAAAAACCATACGACGCGAATGAGTAGTATCTACTTTAGAACGAGTTATTAAAGGTTCTACAAATAACTTTAGAGCTTTAGCTTTAGCTACTGTAGTTTTAATTCTCTTGTGAACAATTAAAGAAGTTGCCATATTTGATAACATAGCGCTTCTATGAGAGGCTGTTCTTCCTAAATGGTTAAATTTTTTCTTATGTCTCATCGCTTATTCCTTATCCAATTTATATTTGGCTACATTCATGCCAAATGTCAAGTTTTTACTTTTTACCAACTCTTCCAATTCAGTAAGAGATTTCTTACCAAAATTACGGAATTTTAATAGATCGTTTCTATTAAATGCTACTAACTCACCTAAAGTATCAACTTCTGCAGCCTTTAAGCAATTCAAAGCACGAACAGAAAGATCCAAATCTACTAATCTGGATTTTAATAGTTGGCGAGTGTGCAATGTATTTTCATCGAATTCATCAGAAGCCGTAGTCTCTTCAACATCAAAAGTAATTTTTTCATCAGAGAAAAGCATAAAGTGTTGAATAAGAATTTTAGCAGCTTCTTTCAAAGCGTCAATAGGCTTAATTGACCCATCGGTATCAATATCAATGATTAATTTTTCGTAATCTGTTTTTTGTTCAACACGAAAATCTTCAATTGAATATCTCACATTTTTTATTGGAGTATAAATTGAATCAATAAAGATAGTACCTAATGGAGGATTGATTATTTTGTTCTCTTCAGAAGGGACATAACCACGACCTTTTTCAATACTTAATTCGACATTAAGCTTTACATCTTTATTCATATTACAGATTATTTGTTCTGTATTCAGAACTTGGAAACCTGAAAGAAACTTATTTATATCACCGGCAGTGAAAGATTCCTGGTTACTGATACTAATTAAAACTTTTTCATTTTCATAAGAATCAATTTGACGCTTAAAACGAATTTTCTTTAAATTAAGAACAATATCAGTAACATCTTCGATAACGCCTTCAATAGAAGAAAACTCCTGATCCACACCTTCGATACGAACGCTAGTGATAGCGTAACCTTCAAGTGAGTTCAAAAGAATTCTACGAAGAGAATTACCAATAGTGATACCATAACCAGGCTCAAGTGGACGGAATTCAAAGATTCCTTTCTTGTCATCAGACTCGATCATTACCACTCTATCCGGTTTTTGAAATGCTAAAATAGACATCTATTATGATTTTAATAATTCGACAAATATTATTTAGAGTACAATTCCACGATAAGTTGCTCATTGATATTCTCAGGAATATCAGCTCTTTCGGGATAGTTTGTGAATTTACCTTCTAATTTTTCAGAATCCCATTCTAACCAATTATATGCATTAGTACGAGATGCTAAAGAATTATTAATACTTTCAAGTGATTTAGATTTCTCACGAACACCTATTACATCACCTTTACGTAGAGAATAACTTGGAATATTTACAATTTCACCATTTACCACAATGTGACGGTGAGAAACTAACTGACGAGCACCAGCACGAGTAGGAGCAAATCCTAAGCGATAAACGGTGTTATCAAGTCTAGCTTCACATAATTGTAATAATATTTCACCAGTAATTCCTTCCATACGGTTTGCTTTTGCAAAAAGGTTACGGAATTGACGTTCCAATATACCATAAGTATATTTAGCTTTTTGCTTAGCTTGAAGCTGTATACCGTACTCTGAAAGCTTTTTCCGACGACGAGAATTCCCATGCTGTCCTGGAGGATATTTTTTCTTCTCGTAACTTTTATCAGGACCGTAAATAGGATCGTTAAATTTCCTTGCGATCTTTGTTTTTGGACCAATATATCTAGCCATATCTTAAATATTTTCTGTATTTCTAAATTAACTTAAACTCTTCTGCGTTTTGGAGGACGACATCCGTTATGAGGTAATGGTGTAATATCCATAATCTCAGTAACAACAATACCACTATTGTTTATCGCTCTGATAGCGGATTCACGACCATGTCCTGGTCCTTTAACAAACACTTTTACTTTGCGCAAACCGAGGTCATAAGCTACTTTAGCGCAATCTTCAGCTGCAAGCTGTCCAGCATAAGGAGTATTTTTCTTTGAACCTCTAAAACCCATCTTCCCTGCAGAAGACCATGATATCACCTGTCCAGCGGTATTGGTCAAGGAAACGATGATATTGTTAAACGTTGCGCTTATGTGTGCATGTCCAACTGGTTCAACTTTAACTACTCGCTTCTTAGCTGATTTTCCTTTTTTAACGTTTTTTGCCATAATGCTACTAATTCTTTAAGTTTTTCTTTAAACTTTTAAGCCCTTACTTATCTAACTGCCTTTTTCTTACCTGCAACAGTTTTCTTTTTACCTTTACGAGTACGGGCATTGTTTTTAGTGCTTTGACCACGCAGAGGTAATCCAGTACGGTGACGTATTCCTCTATAAGAACCGATATCCATCAATCGCTTGATGTTCATCTGAACTTCAGAACGAAGTTCACCTTCTACGGTAATATTATCAGAAATAAATTCACGTACCTTCTTTTGATCTTCATCACTCCAATCGTTCACTTTCTTGTTGATATCAACACCAACTGTTTCCAAAATATTTTTGGCAGTGCTACGACCTATTCCGAAGATATAAGTCAGGGCAATTTCGCCTCTCTTGTTATTTGGGATGTCTACTCCCGCGATTCTAGCCATAGACTTTTAATTAAATGGTTACAATAATATGATTAATAATAATTTATCCTTGACGCTGTTTTAGCTTAGGATTTTTCTTGTTGATTATATAAACACGTCCTTTTCGACGTACTATAACATCATCTTCGCTTCTCTTCTTGACAGATGCTCTAATTTTCATGGTTATCTGTATTTAAAAAATTATTTCTATTTATATCTAAATGTTATTCTTCCTTTTGATAAATCGTAAGGAGAAATTTCCAATTTAACTCTATCTCCAGGTAAAATCTTAATATAGTGCATACGCATCTTACCAGAAATATGAGCTATTAAGACGTGACCACTTTCTAGCTCCACTCTAAACATTGCGTTTCCTAGTGATTCTAAAACCGTTCCATCTTGTTCTATTGATACTTGCTTTGCCATATTTATCTAATATTAATATTATGCTTCAACACTTCCTCTATATATTCATATGTTGACAAAAATTCAGGTTTACCTTTCTTAACAACAACTGTGTGCTCAAAATGAGCTGAAGGTTTTCCATCACGAGTTTTAATAGTCCAACCATCACGCTCTAATACAACTTCTTTTACACCAGCATTAATCATAGGTTCAATACAAATAACTAAATTCTCTGGTAACTTTTTACCAGTACCTTTTCGTCCATAATTATAAACCTCTGGTTTCTCGTGGAGATTTCTTCCTATTCCATGTCCCACTAAATCTCTAACCACAGAGTACCCAAATGATTCCACATGATTTTGAATAGCAGCACCAATATCTCCAATTCGATTTCCTACAATAGCTTGCTCTGCTCCTAAATATAAGGATGCTTTAGTTTCTCTTTGTAGTGATATTACACTTTCATCACATTCACCAATAGCAAATGAGTAGGCATAATCTCCATAATACTTATTTTTATAAGTACCACAATCTACCGAAACCAAATCTCCGTCTCTAAGTTCACGCTTGCCTGGAATACCATGTACAACCTCATCTCCAATGGAGATGCACAATGTAGCAGGAAATCCACCATATCCTTTAAATCCGGGTTTAGCACCGTGATCTAAAATAAATGTTTCAGCAAGCTTATCAATTTCACCTGTAGTAACTCCAGGTTTCATGATTTTAGCAACTTCAGCTAAAGTTTTGCCAACAAGTAAAGAACTTTCTCTTAATAATTCTATCTCTTCGAGTGTTTTAACGTTCATAATAATTAGCTAAAACGATTACATTCCTCCCATTCCAGTAGTGTTAAACACATTAGAGGAACGGCCTTTAATTCTTCCGGATTTTGTTAATCCATCATAATGGCGCATTAACAAATGACTTTCAATTTGCTGCAAGGTATCTAATACAACACCTACTAAAATCAAAAGAGAAGTCCCTCCAAAGAAATGAGCAAATTGTTGATTAATACCAAATTGACTCACTAATGCAGGCATTATAGCAATAAATGCTAAAAATATTGATCCTGGAAGTGTAACTCTTGATAGTATATTATCCAAAAACTCAGCAGTTCTCTTTCCTGGCTTAACACCTGGAATAAATCCACCATTTTTCTTCAAATCTTCTGCAATTTGATTTGGATTAATAGTAATAGCAGTATAAAAATAAGTAAATGCAACAATCATAAGTCCAAAAACGAGATTATACCAGAATCCATTAAAATTGGAAAATGCAGTTGCAAACCAACTTAAATTATCAGATTGCGCATAACCTATAAGAGTAATAGGAAGCATCATAATAGCTTGAGCAAAAATGATTGGCATAACACCAGCCGCATTTACTTTAAGAGGTACATATTGACGTACACCACCATATTGTTTATTACCGACAACACGTTTTGCAAAGTTTATAGGAACTCGTCTTGTACCTTGAACCAGTAAAATAGTGACCAGTATAACGAGTACTAAGAATACCATTTCTGCAAGAAACATAACCATACCTCCCGTCTGCTGAGTAACTTTAGAAGAAAACTCTGCAACTAATGCCATAGGAAGTCGTGCAATAATACCTATCATAATAATTAAAGAAATACCATTTCCAATACCTTTATCAGTAATACGTTCTCCCAACCACATGATAAACATAGTTCCTGCAATAAGAATAACTACAGAAAGAATATAAAAGAATGTTGGAGAAGAAGTATATAAAGGAACCGTCTCAAGAGTTTGTCCTGAAGGAGAATTATAATATTTTCCAAGAGTATTGATCATATTAGCTATGTAACCAGGAGCTTGAAAAGCAACGATTACAACAGTTAATAATCTAGTAAATTGACTGATCTTCTTACGACCACTTTCTCCTTCTTTTTGAAGTTTTTGGAAGTAAGGAACAGCCATTCCTAACAGTTGAATAACGATAGAGGCAGTGATATAAGGCATTATTCCCAAGGCGAAAATTGAAGCATTGGAAAAGGCTCCACCAGAAAACATATTAATAAGTCCGATTAGTCCACCTTGACCTTGCTGTTGTAATGCTTCCAATCCACGAGGATCGACACCTGGCAATACCACATAAGCACCCAAACGATATATCAGAATAAGGGAAATAGTAAGGATAATGCGATTACGCAAATCCTCTATACGCCATATATTCTTTAATGTCTCTATAAATTTTTTCATCTGCTATTATAATTTTATTGCTGAACCCCCTGCAGCTTCAACAGCTGCTTTAGCAGTAGCAGTAAATGCATCTGCCGATATTTCAATTTTAGCTGTTAATTCACCACGACCTAATATTTTAATTAGATCCTTTTTATTAGCCAAACCATTATCTACTAAAACTTCTTTAGTAAAATTGGTAATACCTTTATTATCAACTAAATTCTGTATAACATCAAGATTGATTCCTTTATACTCAACTCGGTTAATATTTTTGAAACCGAATTTAGGTAAGCGGCGATAAATAGGCATTTGACCACCTTCGAAACCAGCCTTACGACTATATCCAGAACGTGATTTTTGTCCTTTATGACCACGAGTAGAAGTACCACCTCTTGTAGAGCCTTGACCTCTACCAATTCTCTTTGATGATTTTACTGACCCTGCTGCAGGTTTAAGATTACTTAAATCCATTGTTTATATATCTTAAAAATTATATACTAAATTTCTTCTACGCTAAGCAAATGCTTAACTTTCTCTATCATACCAAGCATTTGTGGTGTAGCTTCAACTTCACGCACTTTATGCATTTTGGTTAAGCCAAGAGCAATCAATGTACGCTTTTGGCGTAGTGGGCGGTCAATTCCGCTCTTTATTTGTTTAATTCTAAGCTTTTTCATTATCTATCGAATTTAAACGGGCAAAAATACAACATTAATGCTTCCGAATTTAACCATTAAATACTTTATTTACACTTATTCCTCTTATTTCAGCAACTGTCTGTGGATCACGTAATTGTTGAAGAGCACTTATAGTAGCTTTTACTACAGAGTGAGGATTCGATGAACCTTTAGACTTTGCAAGTACGTCAGTTATACCAACACTTTCCAATACTGCACGCATAGCACCACCGGCAATTACTCCAGTACCATGAGAAGCAGGTTTAATAAAAACTCTTGCTCCACTATACTTACCGGATTGTTCGTGAGGAATAGTACCTTTAAATACAGGAACAGTAATTAAATGTTTCTTAGCGTCATCTACACCCTTAGCAATAGCAGAAGTAACTTCGTTAGCTTTACCTAAACCATATCCCACAACTCCATTTTCGTTACCTACAACTACAACAGCAGAAAAACTAAATGTTCTACCACCTTTAGTAACTTTTGTAACTCTTTGGATACTAACTACTCGATCTTTAAATTCGATTTCGCTAGACTTAATTCTATTTTCTTTCATATTTGCCATAACTTCTTAAAATTTAAGACCTCCTTCTCTGGCTCCATCAGCCAAGGATTTAATTCTACCATGATAAACATAACCACCACGGTCAAAAACTACAGTTTCAACATCGGCTTGTTTGGCTTTTTCTGCTAATAATTGACCTACCAATTTGGCTTGTTCAATTTTTGGTACATTTTTAGAAGCTATCTCCTTATCCATTGAAGATGCAGATATAAGAGTTTTACCTTCTGCATCATCAATAATTTGAGCATAAATTTGCTTATTGCTTCTAAAAACACTCAATCTAGGACGATTTGCAGTTCCGCTAATTTTACCGCGAATTCTTCTTCTAATCCTAGATCTTTGAAATGAATTGTTCTTTTTCATCGTGCTAATCTATTATAATTATTTACTTGCTGCTTTACCAGCTTTTCTACGAATTTCTTCACCTTGGTAACGTACACCTTTACCTTTATATGGTTCAGGTTTACGTAACGAACGAATTTTAGCAGCAACTTGTCCTACCAATTGTTTATCAGCAGAAGTAAGAATCACTAATGGATTTTTACCTTTCTCTGAAACAGTTTCTACTTTAACTTCGGTAGGTATCTGAAAATATATATGGTGAGAAAAACCTAACGATAAATCTAAAACTTGTCCTTGATTAGTTGCACGGAAACCCACACCTACTAATTCTTGAACAATTTTAAATCCTTCAGAAACACCTATTACCATATTATTAATCAAAGAACGATAAAGACCATGTTTTGATCGTGTATCTTTAGACTCGTCCTTACGATTCAATATAATGTTGTTGTTTTCAACAACTACATCTATATTTCCATCAACTACTTGAGTTAATTCTCCTAATTTTCCTTTAACATTCACCACATTACCGTCAATTTTAACATCAACACCTGCAGGTATAGTTACGGGTAATTTTCCTATTCTTGACATATCTATCCTTTTTGAAAAATTAGCTTACAAAACATAAAACTTCACCACCTACATTTAACTTACGAGCTTCCTTATCAGTAATAACTCCTTTAGATGTAGATAAAATTGCAATACCAAGTCCATTTAAGACACGTGGCAATTCTTTAGCGTTAGAATACTTACGTAATCCAGGCTTACTAATTCTTGTCAATGACGAAATTGCTGACACCTTAGTCTCAGGGTGATACTTAAGTGCTATTTTAATAGTCTTCTTAACTCCTTCATCATTGAATTTATAGCTAAGGATATAACCTTTATTATATAAAATTTTGGTCATTTCCTTTTTCAAATTTGAAGAAGGCACTTCGACTACTCTGTGCTTTGCTGCAACAGCATTTCTGATTCTAGTCAAATAATCTGCTATTTGATCGGTTACCATCTTATAAAATTTAAATATTAATAATTAATTTATCTCTACCAACTTGCTTTCTTTACACCTGGTATTAAACCAGCAAGTGCCATTTCGCGAAAATTGATACGAGAAACGCCAAACTGACGCATATATCCTTTAGGACGTCCACTTAATTGACAACGGTTGTGAAGTCTAACTGGTGAAGCATCTTTTGGAAGCTTTTGCAATCCTTCGTAATCTCCAGCAGCTTTTAGTGCAGCTCTTTTATCGGCATACTTAGCAACCATTTTTTGTCTTTTACGCTCGCGCGCTTTCATTGATTCTTTAGCCATTATTTCTTGTTTTTAAATGGGAAACCAAATTCTTTTAATAAAGCATATGCTTCTTCATCTGTATTTGCTGTGGTAACGAATGTAATATTCATACCTTGGATTTTATTAACTTTATCCATAACAATTTCCGGAAAGATTAATTGTTCAGTAACACCCATATTGAAGTTACCTCTACCATCAAATCCTTTATCATTAATACCACGAAAATCTCTTACACGGGGCAAAGAAACAGAAATAAGACGATCTAGAAATTCATACATTCTTTCTCTACGTAAAGTAACACGAGCACCGATGCCCATACCTTTTCTTAACTTAAAGTTAGAAATATCTTTCTTAGAATAAGTCTTAACTGCTTTTTGACCGGCAATTAGTGTCATTTCTTCAACAGTACTATCTAATAATTTTTTATCAGTAATAGCACTACCTACTCCTTGATTAAGTGAAATCTTAACTAATTTAGGAACCTGCATAGAGGACTTATAGTTAAATTGTTTCATTAAAGCTGGAACAACTTCACTTTCGTATTTGTCTTTTAGTCTTGGTGAATAGCTCATTATTTGATTACCTCCCCTGTTTTATTGAATACACGAATAATTTTACCATCAACAACTTTACGGCCTACACGGCGAGCAACACCTTTACTATCTATCAACATAAGGTTGGAGATATGAATAGGTGCTTCTTGTTGTACGATACCACCTTGAGGGTGAGTAGCATTAGGTTTAGTGTGCTTAGATACCATATTGATACCTTCAACTAAAGCTTTATTTTTTGAAGGATAAACCTCTAAGATCTTTCCTTCTTTGCCTTTGTCTTGTCCACTAATAACCTTAACGGTATCGTTTTTCTTTAATTTAACTTTTATACTCATCTTTATATCTTTATTAAGATTAAACCTTATAGTACTTCAGGAGCTAAAGAAACTATTTTCATAAATTTCTTCTCACGTAACTCACGAGCTACAGGTCCGAAAATACGAGTTCCCATCATTTCACCAGCAGTATTCAACAATACAACTGCATTGTCATCAAAGCGAATATAGGAACCATCAGCACGACGAATTTCCTTTTTAGCTCTTACAACTACTGCTTTTGCTACAGCACCCTTTTTAATATTACCACTAGGAATAGCACTCTTTACTGCTACTACTACTTTATCACCGATACGGGCATAACGTTTTTTGGTACCACCTAATACGCGAATTACCAATACTTCTTTAGCTCCACTATTATCAGCAACTAATGCTCTTGATTCTTGTTGTAACATAATTATTTAGCTCTTTCAATGATTTCGACTAATCTCCAACATTTGTTCTTACTAAGTGGACGTGTTTCCATAATTCTTACAGTATCACCAATTCCACATTCATTTTTTTCGTCATGTGCAAGATATTTCTTTGATTTCTTAACGAATTTACCATACATAGGATGCTTCACTTTACGCTCAATCATCACAGCAATGGTTTTATCCATTTTGTTACTCACAACAACACCTGTACGTTCTTTTCTTAAATTTCTGCTTTCTTCCATCATTCTAAAGATTACAATTGTTTATTAGCAGCTTCTATCTCACGTTTGCGCAACTCAGTCAAAAGTCTTGCAATAGTTTTGCGACTTTGCTTAATCAATTGAGGGTTCTCAATTTGACTTACAGCATGATGTAACTTAGTTTTATTAAGTTGCATCTTTTCCTCACTCAAACGATCTTTTAAATCTTCGATTGATAGCTCTATTATTTCTTCTTGTTTCATAGTTCTAAATTAAAACATCAATTAATACACCGGTACTACTCAGAGTAGTCGTTACGAACGATAAATTTTGTTTTAACGGGAAGCTTTTGAGCTGCAAGACGAAGAGCTTCTTTTGCTACTTCGTAAGGAACTCCTTCTGCTTCAAACAAAATTTTACCTGGTTTACAACGAGCTACAAACATTTCAGGAGCTCCTTTACCTTTACCCATACGTACCTCAGCAGGTTTTTTGGTAATAGGCTTATCAGGGAAAACTCTAATCCATATTTGTCCTTCACGTTTCATATAACGGGTAACTGCCTGACGAGCAGCTTCGATTTGACGACCGGTTAACCAGTTTTCTTCAAGGGATTTGATTCCAAAAGAACCGAAAGCTAATTGAGCACCACGGCTTACATTACCTTTCATTCTTCCCTTCTGCATTTTTCTAAACTTAGTCTTCTTTGGTTGTAACATTATTCCAAAATTTTAACGGTTCTAAATAATAATCCTTAACGGTTTCTTTTACGACTAGGTTTTCTATGTGATTTTTTAGATCCAGCGTTCACATTACCCGAGATACTCAAATCACGTTTACCATAAACTTCACCTTTAAAAATCCAAACTTTCACACCTAATGTTCCATAAGTAGTTTGTGCTGGCACTAAAGCATAATCGATATCTGCGCGAATAGTATGTAACGGAATACGACCCTCTTTAAACATCTCACTTCTTGCCATTTCAGCTCCACCAACACGACCAGAAACTAAAACTTTAATTCCTTCTGCTCCTACTCTCATTGATGAGGCAATAGCCATTTTTATAGCTCTACGATAAGAAACACGACCTTCAATTTGCTGCGCAATAGATTGTGCTACCAAAAAAGCGTCAAGCTCCGGCCTTTTCACTTCTGATATATTGATTTGTATTTCTTTACCCGTTAATTTCTTTAACTCTTCTTTTAATTTATCTACCTCAGATCCTTGTTTACCGATGATAATACCAGGACGTGCTGTATTAATGGTTACGGTAATCAACTTCATGGTACGTTCTATAAAAATTTTAGACACACTTGCCTTTACTAAACGTGCATTAAGATATTTACGAATTTTGTCATCTTCTATTAGTTTAGTATCGAATTTCTTGCCACCGTACCAGTTAGAATCCCAACCTTTGATGACGCCTAATCTAAAACCTATTGGATTTGTCTTTTGACCCATTATTGATTATATTAATTGTTTGTAACTTCAGGTTTAACTTCAACTCGACTATCAAGGTATAAAGTAACGTGATTTGAACGTTTTCTTATACGATGAGCTCTCCCTTGAGGGGCAGTACGAATTCTTTTTAATTGTCGAGCAGAATCGACGAAAATCTCACTAACATATAGTTGAGCTTCTTCCATTCTTGCGCCTTCGTTTTTATTTTGCCAATTGGCAATGGCGCTCAATAAAAGTTTATATAAACGATTAGAGGCTTCTTTTGGCGAATGTTTTAGAATAGCTAATGCTTGCTCTACATCAACATTACGCACTAGATCTGCAACAATTCTCATCTTACGTGGAGAAGTAGGAACATTATTCAACTTAGCAAAGTAAGTTGTTTTCATTGCTTCCTTTCTGGCTTCTGCACTATTATGTTTTCTAACACCCATTTCTATAAAATTTATTTCTTGCCTTTATTTTTACTACCTGCATGGCCACGGAATATTCTTGTTGGTGAAAACTCACCTAATTTGTGACCAACCATATTCTCAGTTACATAAACAGGGATAAATTTATTACCATTATGTACTGCGATTGTTAATCCAACAAAGTCAGGAGAAATCATTGAAGCTCTCGACCATGTTTTGATTGTAGATTTCTTACCGGATTCCTGAGCTGCTAATACCTTACGTTCTAATTTGTAATGTATATAGGGACCTTTTTTCAGTGAACGACTCATATCATTAATCTATTTAAATTATTTCTTCTTTCTATCAATAATATACTTATTCGAAGGATTCTTCTTAGCTCTAGTTCTAAAACCTTTAGCTGGAATACCATTACGAGAACGTGGGTGACCACCAGTAGCACGACCTTCACCACCACCCATTGGGTGATCAACAGGGTTCATGTTAACAGGATTAACTCGAGGACGACGTCCTAACCAACGACTACGGCCAGCTTTCCCACTACGTTCCAAACTATGATCCGGATTACTAACCATTCCAACAGTTGCACGACAAGTTTGTAGAATCATACGAGTTTCTCCAGATGGCATTTTAACAATCGCGAACTTACCATCACGGGTCATAAGTTGAGCATAAGCACCAGCACTACGAACCATTTTTGCTCCTTGACCAGGTCTTAACTCAATATTATGAATAATAGTACCGAAAGGTATTTCACTTAAAAGCAAAGTATTACCAACTTCAGGAGCTACTCCAAGCCCTGAAAGCAACTTTTGTCCAACTTTTAAACCGTTAGGAGCTATTATATATCTTTTTTCGCCATCAGCATAAGATAAAAGTGCAATGCGTGCTGTACGATTTGGATCATACTCAATAGATTTAACTACTGCAGGAATACCATCTTTATCGCGTTTAAAATCAATTACACGATACTGTTTTTTATGACCACCACCAATTTGGCGCATAGTCATTTTACCTTTATTATCTCTACCACCTGATCTTTTCTTAGGAGCCAACAAACTCTTTTCAGGGGTTGATTTTGTAATGTCATCGAAAGTGCTTATTATTTTAAAGCGCTGACTTGACGTAGTTGGTTTGAATTTCTTTAAAGCCATCTCTATTTTTCCTAGATATTACTATAAAAATCAATACTTTGTCCTTCGGCTAAGGTAATAACCGCTTTTTTGAAAGCGTTAGTTCTACCTGCGATATAACCAGATTTGGTAGCTCTTGCTTTAGCTTTACCACCGTAATTCATGGTATTAACAGCTACAACTTCAACATCGTAAAGTTCCTCAACTGCTTTTTTAATTTGAATCTTATTAGCCCTTTTATCAACGATAAACCCAACGCGTGATAACTTTTCACCCATTTCGTTCATCTTTTCTGTTATTATCGGCTTTTGAATGATATCCATCTCTTAATAAGTTTATGAATTCTACAATCTGAAGTTTATTTGCTAAACAATTTATCTAATTCACTAAAAGAACTTTCTGCAATAATCAATCTATATGCATTTAAAATATCATATGTATTAATACTGTCAGCAGCAACAACTTTAGCGCCTTGTATATTACGTGATGACAAATAAACATTTTCTTTGATATCAGGTAAAACTAATAAAGTTTTTCTACCATTAAGATCAAAATTATTTAACATCTCTAAATATTTCTTAGTTTTAGGAGTTTCAAAATTGAAATCTTCAACTACTAAAATCTCGTTAGCCTTAGCTTTATGTGACAATGCAGAAACACGAGCTAACTTACGTAATTTTTTATTCAATTTAAAACTATAAGAACGTGGATGAGGTCCAAATGCACGAGCTCCACCTCTTAAGATAGGACTTTTAATATCTCCCATACGAGCTGTACCTGTTCCTTTTTGACGCTTCAATTTTCTAGTACTCCCAGATAATTGAGAGCGCTCTTTTGAACTATGCGTTCCTTGTCTTTTATTTGCTTGAATTAATTTCACATCCAAGTATATAGCATGGTCGTTTGGCTCTATCCCAAATATATTGTCATTTAATGACACTTTACGACCCGCCTCTTTTCCTGATATATTATATACTGCTAATTCCATCTTTCTACAATTACGTATGAACCATTAGGACCAGGTACTGAACCTTTAACAATCAATAAATTCTTATCGGCAACGACTTTTAGCACTTCGAGGTTAATCATTTTAACTCTATTACCTCCAGTACGTCCGGCCATACGCATACCTTTAAATACACGTGATGGATAAGAACTTGCTCCAATAGAACCAGGAGCTCTTAATCTATTATGTTGTCCGTGGGTTGCATCATTAACACCTTTAAAGTTATAACGTTTAACAACACCTTGAAATCCTTTACCTTTAGAAACACCAACAACATCAACAAATTCGCCTTCAGCAAAAACATCAACATTCACAGTTTCACCTAATTGACGTTTATCAGCGAAACGAGTAAATTCAACAAGCATACGTTTAGGAGTTGTTCCTGCTTTTTTAAAGTGTCCCATCATAGCTTTAGGAGTATTTTTCTCCTTAGCTTCATCATAAGCAAGTTGAATAGCCTCATAGCCATCAACTTCCTTAGTTTTTACTTGTGTCACTACACAAGGACCAGCTTCGATAACAGTGCATGGTAAATTTTTACCAGAGGCATCAAATAAGCTAGTCATACCTACTTTCTTTCCAATTATTCCTGACATTTTCTAAATGTTAAATTAAATTTAGACTTTGATTTCAACTTCAACACCACTAGGAAGTTCTAACTTCATAAGTGCATCAATAGTATTAGATGTAGTGCTATATATATCTAAAAGACGTTTATAAGTAGAGTACTCAAACTGCTCACGTGCTTTTTTGTTCACGAAAGTTGAGCGCAATACAGTGTAAATCTTTTTGTTGGTAGGCAATGGTATAGGACCATTAACTACGGCACCAGTAGATTTTACAGTTTTAACGATTTTTGCAGCAGACTTATCTACTAAGTTGTAATCGTAAGACTTAAGTTTTATTCTTATTTTCTGACTCATATCTATATACGATATTTATTTATTGATAATTTCTTCTGTTATTGTATCCGGTACTTGATCGTAATGATCGAATGTCATTGTTGATGTAGCACGTCCTGAAGAAATAGTTCTTAAGGAAGTAACATATCCAAACATATTTGAAAGCGGCACCATTGCATTGATAATTTGAGTACCATCTTTAGCAACAACACCATCAACCATACCACGACGTTTATTCAAGTCACCAATTATATCTCCCATATATTCATCCGGAGTAACAACCTCGACTTTCATAATAGGCTCAAGTAAAGCTTTTTTAAGTTTTGCTGTCGCATTTCTGAATCCCACTTTAGCGGCCAATTCAAATGATAACTGATCGGAATCCACAGGGTGGAAAGACCCAAAAAACAGACGAACTTTTAAGTTATCTAATTCGTATCCAGCAAGAGGTCCATTCTGCATAGCGGCTTCAAAACCTTTCTTAACTGAAGGAATAAATTCTTTTGGAATAACACCTCCCTTAATTTGATCAATAAATTGCAAGCCTTCAACTCCTTTATCTGCAGGTCCAATCTCAAATTGAATATCTGCAAATTTACCACGTCCACCAGACTGTTTCTTATAAACTTCTCTAAATTCACCAGAAGTTAATACAGCTTCTTTATATGCAACTTGAGGTTGACCTTGATTACATTCAACTTTAAACTCACGTTGTAGACGATCAATTAGTATATCAAGATGAAGCTCACCCATACCACTAATGATAGTTTGACCGGTTTCTTCATCAGTACGAACTTTAAAAGTAGGATCTTCCTCAGCTAATTTAGCTAAAGCTACACCAAGTTTATCTATATCCTTCTGAGTTTTAGGTTCAATAGCTATACTAATAACAGGGTCAGGAAATTCCATTGACTCCAGTATAATAGGATTACTTTCATTACAAAGTGTATCACCTGTACGAATAGTTTTAAACCCTACAGCTGCTCCAATATCTCCAGCCTCAATTTTATCAAGAGGATTTTGTTTATTGGCATGCATTTGCATAATTCTAGAAATACGCTCTTTTTTACCTGTTGAAGCATTTAGAACATAAGAACCAGATTCTAATGTTCCTGAATAAACTCTAAAGAATGCGATACGACCAACGAAAGGGTCAGTAGCAATTTTAAAAGCTAAAGCAGAAAATGGTTCTTTACTATCGGCTTTTCTCAATTCAGTTTTCTCAGTGTCAGGATTGAATCCTTCCACAGCATCAATATCTAAAGGGCTAGGCAAAAACTCAATAATTGCATCCAAAAGCATCTGAACACCTTTATTCTTAAAGGCAGAACCACACATTACCGGAGTAATACGCATATCTATTGTAGCTCTACGTATATGCTCAAGCATTTCTTCTTCAGTAATCGAATCGGGATCTTCCATATACTTTTCCAAAAGCTCATCACTTTCTTCGGCAACACCCTCTACCAATTGCATTCTATACTTATTAGCTGTCTCAACTAAATCTTCAGGAATTGGTATTTCATTAATGTTTACACCTTGGTCAGTATCATCCCAAACAAAAGCTTTGTTGGTAATTAAATCAACAACACCTTTAAAATTTTCTTCAGATCCAATTGGAATTTGAAGAGGAACAGGATTAGCTTTAAGTCTTTCACGGATTTGCTCTACAACCTGAAAAAAGTCAGCACCAGAGCGGTCCATTTTATTAACAAAACTAAGTCGTGGAACTTTATATTTTGTAGCTTGACGCCACACAGTTTCTGATTGAGGCTCAACACCACCTACGGCACAAAATAAAGCTACAGCACCATCAAGAACACGTAATGAACGCTCTACCTCTACAGTAAAGTCAACGTGACCCGGAGTATCAATAATATTGATTTTATGTTGATTATCTTTATGATTCCAAAAAACAGTAGTTGCAGCAGATGTAATAGTTATACCACGCTCTTGCTCTTGAACCATCCAGTCCATAGTAGCAGCACCATCATGCACCTCGCCAATTTTATAGCTTTTACCGGTATAATAAAGAATTCTCTCTGTAGTAGTAGTCTTTCCCGCATCAATGTGGGCCATTATACCAATATTTCTTGTATGTTTTAAATTACTTGACATCTTTCTATTTGCTATACAAAATTAGAATCTAAAATGCGAGAATGCCTTATTAGCTTCAGCCATACGGTGAGTATCCTCTTTCTTCTTAAAAGCGGTACCTTCTTCTTTATAGGCTGACATAATTTCACCTGCCAATTTTTGTGCCATTGACTTTTCGTGACGTTTACGAGCAGCTCCGATAAGAGCTTTAATACCGATTGATTGTTTACGAGCGGGATAAATCTCTGTTGGGATTTGGAAAGTAGCACCACCAATACGACGACTCTTAACCTCAACGGCTGGAGTTACATTAGTAAGTGCTTTCTTAAATACCTCAACTGGATTCTCCTCTTTCATTCGCTCTTGAACTATGTCCATAGCATCATAAAAGATTCTATAGGATGTATTCTTCTTTCCTTGAACCATCATATTATTAACGAATTTTGTAACCAAAACATCATTAAATTTTGGATCTGGAAGAGTAATTCTTTTCTTTGGCTTCTGTTTTCTCATTTTACACCTTAATTAAATAATGTAATAAATATTACTTCTTCTTAGGACGCTTAGTTCCATATTTAGAACGACGCTGAGTACGTCCATCTACTCCAAGAGTATCTAATGCACCACGCACGATATGATAACGTACACCTGGTAAATCTTTCACTCTACCACCACGAATCAACACTATTGAGTGTTCTTGTAAATTGTGACCTTCACCAGGAATATAGGCATTTACCTCTTTTCCATTTGTTAGACGTACACGAGCAACTTTACGCATTGCTGAATTAGGCTTCTTAGGAGTAGTAGTATAAACACGTACGCATACACCACGGCGTTGAGGACATGAGTCCAAAGCTGGAGCCTTGCTCTTATCAGTCAGCTTTTTGCGACCTTTTCTGATTAACTGTTGTATTGTTGGCATAATTTAATAATAAACTATTTGCTTCTATTAATTTTATGTTATTAAAACCCTTGTTTAAAAGGGAGTGCAAAAGTACAATTTAATTCTTAATAATCAACAACTTATAAAAATAAATGTTACACCTTTATAAATCTTTTATTCTCAGTATATTACAAATATTTAAATAAGTGTAATGTAGTACTATTTAATAAATTATTAAGTAAAAATTGATAGGTTGGACACGTATTCAGACCACATAGAGCAATTTTAGTCTCTATTTTGGAACCTATTACGGCCTGTCCTTATCAGGTTCCTAACAATTAATATCTTACTTTGCTTTAGATGAGCTATTTTTCTCATTTAAAGCGGCTGCAAATATATAAATTATTTTTATTCACAATATGTTTTTGAAAAATATTTTGAAATATTTTATCACCTACCATAAATAACAGATAATTAAGATATTTGATTACACCTTAGCACTAAAAATATCCAATTATTAATTTATACCGCTCTAAAAAAAAATAAATTGAACACCCAATAAGTTTCTTAATTAATACAAATTAATAAGTTTTAGAAAGGAGCTATTTTGAGGCTGATTAGTTTTCTAATAAATTAGGGAGGAAACTCTCTACCACTTGCTGAATTACAATATCTGGGTTTTCTCTTTATTATATCTTCATTTAGTTTATGTTTCCACACAT
>JAMOQI010000030.1 GCA_027064095.1 Bacteroidales bacterium
ATGGCAATACTAATACAAAGAGAAGAAGATGGTAAGTGGGCTTTATGGTCAAAGAATGGGACAGGAGAAAGTAGTGGTAGTACGGGAGAGAATTCACATGATGATGCAGGTACGGAAAGCTATGATAGTCCACAAGCATTTTTAGACAGTAAAGATAATTTAACAAAAGAAGGGAAAAGAGAATACACAGAAGGTTATGTTATTGCTGCGACTAAAGAGCAAGATAGAAAAATGGAGGCGGGCTTTGATAAGGAATTGAAAAAAGAATACAATGTTACTACGTCTAATTGTGCTCAGGCAGTGCAATCAGCATTAAAAAATGCTGGATTTAATACAGGAAACTATGATTCGGAAAAACATGTGCCTACTTTTCTAAAGCAAGGACCGTCATTAGGCGATATAATAATTGATAGAATTCCAAATCTTATATACGGGCGAATAAAAAGGCAAAATCCAGGTGGTGCAACATATAAAGCAAAACTACCTTCTGTTAAAAAAGCGTATATTCCTAGAAAAACTAAACATATATAGCTATGAGGTTTTTTTACATATTTGTCATTTCTTTTTTTATAATATCATTACAATCTTGTGGACATAGATTTGGCGATAAATCAAGTTCTAGTATTGCGCAATCACAGGAGATTGGTACATATATATGCAAATTCATTCCGTCTAATGTTATGATTAATGATTCTATACAGTTTAATATTACAAACGTGTTTGCTGAAAAGAGATATAGACAACTAAATAATGATAGGTTTCTTATAAATTACACTATTGATAAAACAAAATCTCAATTAGTTTTATACATTGAGCCAAGTTGGTGGGAATTATCTGACAGTAATGGTTATCGTAAAACATGGAAATTCTCAAATATGCATTCAGTAAGAAAGCATACATGGGTAATAGATATTGATGCACCTATTCCTCCAGATACGGTATATGTTGAAGTGATTCGTAGGCACATTGATTCGACTGGTGGAGCAGGAGTTCATTACGGAGAGAAGCTTGGTGAATTTATTATTGTGAAAAGTATTGTTGATAAATGATTCGTAATGAATTAAATACCAGTAATATAAAAGCCTTTGACTATTTTGGGGCTAGGTATTATGATAGTGATATTAGTGTTTGGTTGAGTGTTGACCCGTTGAGTGATATGTATCCTAGTACTTCTCCGTTTATGTATGTAGGAGGTAATCCTGTTATGCTTATTGTTCCGGATGGAATGAAGTGGGGTAAGCCTGGCGACAAGGCACAGCAAAAGAGTGACAAAGCTCAGGCCAACAAATTAAAAGCTAGTTATGTTTCCAAGAGAGATGCTTTCAAAAAAACATCAGATAATTTAGGAGATAAAATTGATAATTATTCAGGAGATAAGTCCAGTCAGGAATATAAGGATATGCAAAGCCAACGAAGTGAGGCTAATGAAGGATATACTTCAATGCAAGCTGGAATTAATGGCATAAATGATATGGAATCTAATGAAAATTACTTTACATTTAATGCTGTTGATGGAGGTGAAATAACACCAACTTCTGTAGAGAATAGTGAAGGTACTCAAACTATAACCCTTAATTATGCTAGTGCAAAGTATACAGGTAGCCAATCTAAAAGTGATGCAAACAAAGCGCATGAGGCTCATCATGGAGCTCAAATAGCGCGAGGAAATATGTATTTTAGTAAAGGAACTCTCTATTCCTTGAAAAAGTTTGCTCCTTTTCGAGAGTATATGCCGTACAAAATCCAATACTTTTATGATAAGTCCTCAATGCCAATATCAATAAAATCATCAAAAGAGTTAAGGAATATTGGTGCATATCTAAAGAAAATTAATAATAAAGCTGGCTATGAAAGATATAAAGGTAATTAGATTGTTTAGTGTAATTGTTCTTATTGGGGTATTTGGGTTTTCCGCTATTAAACATAAAGGTATTCAGTATTTTACAAATGATAATTCTCTTCATAATTTTATGATTAATTTAAAAGAGAAACGTTATTGTTATCAGCAAAGCACCCCATATGAATTGGGAAGTAAATATAGTCAAGGTGATATTAAGTTAATAGGTGATACGATTTTTATTAAAAGTGATTATGATATTATGAATTTACCAATTAGTGTTGTTGGAAATAATAAGAGTAATATTGAAAAATCAAAAATAAGTGTAACTTTTAGTATTCCTCTAGACAGAGAAAACTCAGAACTATCTAAAACAAGGATAAAAGACTACAGAGATATTTCAAGTATCATTATTAATAGCAAGGATACCGTGGGTTTAAAGGATGGTTTTTTGCTCTATAAAAGGGCTATAAAAAAGATTTGTTTAATTGGTGTAATTAGACCTCAGTCCTTTTATGAGTTTGAACTAGAAAATTCACAAAAAACACTGGCATCAATTAAAGACACAGTAATGAAACAGAATCTGCTTGAATATTTAAAACAATTGGAACAAGATTCATTAGCTAATCCTCCGAATATTAAAAGTCAGATCGTTTTTAGAACGATTAGTTATGTAAATGTAAATAATTATAATGAAATCAATTTATCAATGGATTTATTTGATTTAGATAATTATCATACAATTGATGATACAATGATTTTTAACGAAAATCTATTGTTAGAGTGGATTATTAATGACACAGATACTGTAAATCTTAGAAATACTGTATTGGATTCGATTAAAAAATATACAACTTTCGAAAAATGTATTGATAATTAAAAAGGGGGCTAATAATACCCCCCCCCGCTGCTGCACGAAGAACTAAGCCGCTACCGCGTCGATTCCATCGCGTGGTGCTAAATAGCAAGTAAAACCAACCCAAAAGCCTCGTAATCAGCTAATGACTACAAGGTTTTGTTTTTT
>JAMOQI010000031.1 GCA_027064095.1 Bacteroidales bacterium
ACAAAAACTTCAGACACAAGACAAAAAATAAACTTGCGCATTATTTAAATAAACTCCAAAAAAAAACTGCCAAGCTAATAACTTGGCAGTTTATATTTATATAATAAGATTACTTCTTATTTTTTCTTCTTAGATTTTCTAGCAGCTAATTTAACAGCTTCATTTTTCTTCATTGTTTCGTATGCTATTGGACTGGCCACAAATACAGATGAGTAAGTACCAATTATTACACCTACTAATAATGAGAATGCAAATCCTCTGATAACCTCACCACCAAAAATGAATATTGTAAGTAAAACTACGATAGTTGTACCGGAAGTATTTATAGTACGAGACAAAGTAGAATTCAAGGCATTATTCACATTCTGCTTTAATGTGTGTTTAGAATACAGTCCTGTATATTCACGAATACGGTCAAATATAATCACTGAGTCATTAATAGAGTAACCAATGATTGTTAGAATGGCTGCTATAAATGCTTGGTCCACCTCCATATCAAATGGTAGTAATCCTGAGAATAAAGAATAAACAGAAATCACAATTAAAGCATCATGCACCAACGCAACCAGACCACCTACACCATACTGCCAGTTACGAAAACGTAAAGCAATATATAAGAAGATAATAATAAATGCGAAGAATAATGCACCATATGCTTCATATACCAAGTCATCAGAAATAGTAGGATCTACTTTCTGAGAACTCATCATACCTCTGTCTTTATTTTCATCAGAAGATGAGTATTCCTCATAAGTAATTGGCTTAGCAAATGTATTCTTAACTCCATTAAATATTGCCATATCAACAATAGAATCAGCGGAAAGCTCCTTATCATTAATTAGATATTTAGTTGTAATTTTAACCTGAGAATTAGGGCCAAAAGTCTTAACCTCCGGACGCATTGGCTTACCTTCTTCATCAAGCAAATATGTTTTAAGATCATCAGCTAATTTTACAGTATTTACAGGTTGATCAAAACGAACAACAAATGTACGACCTCCAGCGAAATCAACACCGTAGTTCAACCCTTTAAATACTAAACTTCCGATTCCAATTACGATAATAATACCAGAGAAAATGTATGCTTTCTTTCTAAAACCAATGAAATCAAACTTAGCTTTAGTCATGAAATTCTCTGTTATTTTAGTCGAAAATGGCACTTCTTTATTTCTATCTAACAACCAAGCAAAAATTAATCTAGAGATAAATATTGCTGAGAATAATGAAGTAATAATACCTATAATAAGAGTTGTAGCAAAACCTTGAACCGGTCCTGAACCAAACATAAATAGTACAATACCTGTTAATAATGTAGTTACGTTTCCATCAATAATTGCAGAATAAGCATTACGATAACCATCACTAATTGCCAGCCTAATACCTTTACCTGCTCTAATTTCCTCTTTTATCCTTTCAAATATAATAACATTAGCATCCACGGCCATACCAAGAGTAAGAACAATACCTGCAATACCAGGAAGTGTAAGCACAGCTTGTAGAGAAGCCAGAACACCAAATAAGAAGAATATATTTGCTGCTAATGCAATATCGGCAATAATTCCTGCTTTACTATAAAATAGCACCATATATATCAATACTAAAACAAATGCAGCGACAAATGATATTAAACCGGCATTTACAGCTTCTCTACCTAAAGACGGTCCCACGATAGCCTCTTCAATGATTCTAGCTGGCACCGGTAACTTACCACTTTTCAATACGTTTGCAAGGTCAGCAGCCTCCTCTAATGAATATCTACCGGTGATTTGAGAACGACCTCCACTAATTTCAGATTGCACTGTTGGAGCAGAATAAACCGCATTATCAAGAACAATAGCAATTGCTTTTTTAAGGTTGTCATGAGTAAGATTCTTCCAAATATGTGCTCCTTCTGAATTCATATTCATATTTACCTCAACAGAACCTGTATTACCATAATCTCTTCGCGCATCAGTGATAACTGATCCATCAAGAGGAGCTTTACCATCACGAGATTTAACGTGAATAATGTATAAGCTAAGCAAATTACTCTTAACTCCATTTTGGTCAGTCTCTCTTATTCCCCATAATAACTTCATGTCTCGAGGAAATAAAGATTGTACCTGAGGTAATCTAAGCATAGCATTAACTCTTGCTGTATCTCTTATCAAAGCTCTACCCATTACAGGTCCATTACCAGGATACCATTGATTATCCTTCCCTTGAATAAAGTTAGGATATAAATATTTAAATAAACTTATTCCATTATCTGTTTCTTCAGCAGCTTTCTCCTCGGCTCCGTCTAAATTTAAAGAAGTAGATGCAGTATCATCACCTTCTAATTTAAGACCTTCATCATCAGTTGAATTACTGTCTGTAGTAACATTAGTATCATCAGTGCTTTCAAGAACTACATCTTCGTTTTCATTCTTTTTGCTAACTTTAGTATTAGAATAATACTTAGCTATAATTTCATTAGCTGCCGTTAATGCATTAAAAATCTTGGGATTATTAAAATTATAAGTCTCCCAAAACTCAAGACGAGCTGTCGATTGTAATATTTTTCTAACACGACGAGGATCTTTAACACCGGGCAATTCTACCAATATTCTACCATTCTGCATTTTTTGGATAGATGGTTGCGCTACACCAAACTGGTCAATACGTTTACTTAAAATATCGTAAGTATTACCAATAGCAGCATTAGCTTGATCGTGAAGCACTTTTAATACTTCTTCATCTGTAGCATTAGGAGCAATCTGGTCCTTCAATTCAACAGTGGCAAATACTGATGCTAAATTAATTCCAGGGTTATCTTTTTGCCAAGCTTTATAAAAAAGAGTGATAAAGTCTTCTTGAGAATCTTTTTGTGCTTGTAAAGCATCTTTAATTGCTGTTTGAAAATGTGGATCTTTACTATTGCTTCCTGCCATTGCAACAACAACGTCTTGTACTGATACTTCAAGAGTAACATTCATACCGCCTTTTAGGTCAAGACCTAAATTAAGAGCCCTTGACTTACACTCCTTATAAGTGTAGTCAACTATACCAAGTGAATATACTTCCTCATTCTCCATAGAGTCTAAGTAATAATTCTCATAAGCTTTTTGTAATGAATCAAGGAAAAAGTTTTCCGATCTTCCAGTACGCTCTGAAATCATTGCAGCTTCATTGTGAACTCTGTCACTGCTAGCAAATTCGCGAGCTTGCTTTTCGGTTCTTGCAGTAAAATAACTGAATGATAACTGGTATAAAGATACCAGAGCAAACAAGATTGCTAATAGTCTGATAGCGCCTTTATTTTGCATAAGTTAAAATTTAATTTATTTGAAAAAACTATTCTAAAAAATAAGGCTGCAAAGTTAAAATAACATATTTAATTTACCAAAAGTTAAATTGAAAGAAAATATTATCGTTAAACTACTGATTTCCCATATATTAAATAGTTTTAGATAATATATCTCAAGGGCTATTATCCATATAGTCTAAAATATGATGCCTTATTATGCTTATTTATCGATGCAATTATTTTTTATAAAATCTTCGAATTGGCTTATCTTTTAATAATAAATAGATACAGTATTTGTTAAAGATTACAACGAATTTAATTTTTGTTAATTAAGTTTATATTTAAAATAAAAAAACTACTTTTGGGCTTTATTTTTATTTATTAAGTTTTTATCTCAAAACATCAAATCATTATGAAATATACATCGTTTATTGTATTAGTATTATTACTAAGCGTTAACACATTTGGCCAAGTAGGAAAAATTCAATTTGAGAAAACTACTCATGATTTTGGGAAAATAAAAGAAGAAATAAAATCTGCTGTTTATAATTTTAAATTTACAAATACCGGTGATGGAGATTTAAAGTTATTGAATGTAAGAACAAGTTGTGGGTGTACAGCTTCAGAATATACTAAAGTACCTATTAAGCCCGGCGAAAAAGGAGAAATAAAAGTTACATATCATACAAGTCACAGGCCAGGCTCTTTCCGTAAATCTATAACTGTTACAATTAATAATCCTGACAAACCAAATACAGTTTTGTTCATTAAAGGTTTTGTAATTCCAAAATCTAAAACTAAAGGCGATTTTTATCCAACATCAATGGGTAATCTTAAACTAATGTCAAACCACTTAGCTCTTAATGATGTAAAAACTAATGAAGTAAAAGTTGACAGCATGAAGATTTATAACAACTGGGGACATCCAATGACAATGAGCTTTGAGCAAGTGCCTCCACATATAAAAGTAAAGCTAGCAAATGGGAAAAACGAAATTGGTGTTGGACAAGAAACCTATATCGTTGTTACTTATAATGCAAAATTAAAAAAAGACTTCGGTCTGGTTTACGACCGTATTTTAATGCTTACAAATGACAATGTACAACCTAGAAAAACTCTAACTGTTAGTGCCAGATTAAGTCAAGACTTTTCAAATTTATCACCTAAAGACCTTAAAAAAGCTCCAAAAATAGTTTTTGATGAGTATAATTATAATTTTGGCAAAGTAAAATCAGGAACAGTTATTACTTACAAATTTCATTTCAAAAATGAAGGTAAGAAGCCTTTAGATATACTTAAAGTAAAAACTTCTTGTGGCTGTACAACTACTAAACTAAAAGAAACAACTTATAAGAAAGGTAAAAGTGGTGTTATAGAAGTAAACTTTAATACTTCAGGAAGAAAAGGACGCCAACATAAAACAATAACCGTTATAACCAACGATCCAAAAAATCCGGAAATATTATTAAATATTAACGGAGAATTAAACTAATAACAATTGTATTTAAAAAACAATTGTACAATGCGTTGTTACTCTGAAAAAGAGAAAGCATAATTATATAATTTAACTGCTTGCTTTTTTCTAATCTGAAGCAGAAAAAAGCAGGCTTTTATTTAATTAATAAACAATCTATTACTTAAAATGTTAGCATTATTAAAAAAAGAAATTGCAAATTTCTTCTCATCAATAATAGGCTATATTGTAATAATAATTTTTTTACTTATTACGGGTCTTTTTTTATGGACTTTCCCCACGGAAGTAAACATAATGGATTATGGCTTTGCTCAAATGAACGGGCTTTTTTCTATAGCTCCTTATGTATTTCTATTCCTAATTCCAGCCATTAGTATGCGCTCTTTTGCTGATGAAAGCAAAGTTGGTACATTTGAACTATTGGCAACAAAACCCCTAAGTGATTTTAAAATTATCATGGCGAAATTTTTGGCTGCATCCTTATTGCTGATAATTTCCCTACTACCAACACTAACATATTACTTTTCTGTATATTATCTTGGTTACCCTCAAGGAAATATTGACAGTGGCGGAGTCTTTGGCAGCTATATTGGACTTATTTTACTAGGAGGTGCATTTATAGCAATCGGGCTCTTCGCTTCCTCTATAACTTCTAATCAGGTGGTGGCATTTATCTTAGCAGTATTCCTTAGTGGACTTATATTTATGGGATTTGAATTTATTTTTCAACTATCATGGCTAGGAAATGCCGGACTTATTGTGAAATCATTAGGAATTTACGACCATTACTCTAGTATTAGTCGCGGAGTGTTAGACACTAGAGATTTATTATATTTTTTAAGTCTTATCGGTTTATTCCTATTCTTAACAAAGTTTTCGTTACAAAGTAGAAATTGGTAATATTATGATGACAGCTAAAAAGTTAAAACAACAAAATATTATTCAATTATTTGCAATTATCATTGGTATTATTGCTCTTAATATTTTGGCTCAATTTTATTTTGAACGATTCGATTTAACAACAGAAAAACGTTTTTCCGTATCAAATACAACCAAAGATATCGTTGCCGACCTTGATGACTTTATTTACTTTAAGGTATATCTTGAAGGCGATTTACCTACAAATTTTGAACTTTTAAAAAATTCTACACGCGAATTATTAGATGAGTTTAGAGCTTATAACAAAAACGTAATGTATGAATTTATAAACCCTTCTGAAAATGATAATAAGAAAGAGAGGTTTAAATTCTACAGACAATTAGCGAAAGAAGGTTTAGCATATTACAATGTACCTGTAGAAACCAAGGATGGATTTGCACAAAAGACTATTTTTCCAAGCATTCTACTAACATATAAAGACAAAAACATTCCGATAAACTTACTGGTAAGCAGCAAGAAAACACCTTCAGATGCTGATATTAACAATTCTATTCAGAATTTGGAGCTAAACATGGTAAATGCCATTAGAAAAATTAGCAAGCAAAAAATACCTAGAGTAGTCTTCACCACCGGTCATGGTGAATTGGATAGCTATTCAACTGGTGATTTAGCTTATGAATTATCAAAAACGTATGATGTTGGTCAGATTAAACTTGACAATAAACTTTCTAGCCTGATGCGTCGGGTAATGATAGATTCTTTAAACTCTAAGATGATCCCTCTTTACGATTTAATAATAATTGCAAAACCACAAACTCCATATACAACAAAAGAGATTTTTCTTCTTGACCAATACATTATGCATGGAGGAAAAGTTGTGTGGGCTCTTGATTTAGTAAAAGCAAATATGGATAGCTTGCGATACTCAACTTCTACTCTTGGAATGCCAATAGATTTAAATCTTAATGAATTATTATTTAAATATGGTGCTCGTATTAATAGCAATCTGGTTCTCAATAGAAATGCCATGGAAATTGGAACTGCTGAAGGTACTCTAAAGAGATGGGATTTCTTCCCCTTAGCATTACCCGTAAAAGATCATTTAATTACAAAAAACCTAACTGCAATTGCAACAAGATTTGTAAGCACCATAGATATTGTAGGCTCTAAAGAAATTAATAAAACAGTATTGCTAAAAACTGATAAACGGAGCAGAATAATGCCTACACCTGCATTAATCGACCTGGTAGATATTATATACAAAGGCCCAAATCCTGCACTTTATAACAAAGCGGGACAAAATATTGCTCTATTATTGGAAGGTAATTTTCATTCTGTTTTTGAAAATAGAATTTTAGACCCTAGAATAATGGCAAATAGCCATCTCTTTGACATAAAGTACAAAAGTATTAATACATCACAGCTCGTTCTATCGGATGGAAATATACTGGAAAACCAAGTTATGGAAACAGCCAATGGTAAAGTTCCTTACCCTCTTGGTTATGATAGATATTCTAAAAAAATGTTTGATAATAAAAAGTTTATGTTAAACGCAATTAATTATATGCTAGGAGATAATGCTCTAATTCAATTGCGTAATAAACAATATAAAATACGTCTTCTGGATAAAACCAAGTTATCGAATGAAAGGTTAAAATACCAAATAATAAATACCGTATTACCAATTAGTATTATCATAATTATCGGTTTGATAATAAGTGTTATTAGAAAACGAAAATATGGTATTAAAAAATAATATTTGTAGAATAAAATTATATTTGTAGAATAAATTATTAATAATGAAACGAAGCAACATAATTATAATATTAATTGCAGCTATATTATTAGTCATCGCATTCCTCACTATCAAGGGTGAAAGAAATGGAACTCTAAAGAATGATTTTTTACTGAGTGATACTTCAAATGTTGAAAAAATATTTCTTGTAAACAAGCAAAACGAACAAGTAAGTCTAACAAGAAAAGATGGAAATTGGATATTACCTAATGGGGAGAATGCCATACAAGAAAATGTAAAAATCATTCTTAAGACATTGATGCTTATTGATATCCGTCAACCTGTTTCAAAATCTTCATTCAATACAATTGTGAAACAAATGGCCACAAATTCTACAAAAGTTGAGATTTATCAAAAGGTTTACACGATTAACTTTCTTGGCTTAAAACTATTTCCGCACTTAAAAAAAACTAAGGCATTTTATGTCGGAGGTCCAACAAGAGATTACAAAGGTACAATAATGAAAATGGAAGATTCTGATGATATCTACATTACATACTTACCAGGTTTTAATGGTTATCTATCTGAACGTTTTTCTGCAAGTTACTCTGATTGGGTAAATCATAATGTCTTTAAAATTCCTTTAAAGTCAATTGTAGAAGTGAGAATAGATTTTGGACATTCTCCAGAAGAATCATATAAAATTGTAAGTTTAGGAAATAGGAAATTTGATTTGATAAAACTTCATGATAATTCAAAAGTTACAAATTATGACACCCTCAGACTACTTGAAGAATTAGCATCATTCAGAAAAATAAATTTTGAAACGTTGCTTGATGATATGCCTAAAAGCAGAATTGATTCGTTACATAATCTTATTCCCAGAAGAACAGTAAGTGTTACTACTCTGGATCAAAGAACAAAATCGATAAAAATGTATCATCGACCAAATTTTAACAATAAACCGGATTTCAATGGTAATGTATTCGATTATGATATGGATAGGATGTACGCTTTTGTTGATGGTATAGAAAATCCTGTCACAGTACAGTATTTTGTAATAGATAATATTAGCAGACCTTTAAGCTTTATTCTCGGACAAAACAAAACAAACAGTGCTGATTTAAAAGGATTTAGCATAGGAAATGCTCCAAAATAAAAAACATTTTTCGCATTTTATTAATAATTTTAAAATAAATTATTAGCTGTTTGTATAACATATCACGATTATATATAAATTTACAGCTTGAAAATTATATACAATATTTAAATCAATAATAACATGAAGTTTATAGTATCTAGTCAGGTTTTATTAAAGAATTTACAATCCATAAGTGGTATTTTAAGTACAAACAGCACCCTTCCTATTTTAGATAATTTTCTTTTTAGCCTAGAAGCTGACACACTTACAATCACCGCATCTGATGTGGAAACAACCATGAGTGTTGAAGTTGATTTAGTTAAATCAGAAAAAGAAGGAAATATAGCAATTCCTGCAAAAATTCTTATTGAAACCTTAAAAACTTTTGGAAACATCCCTATCACTTTCAACATTAACCTAGATAATAATTTAATTGAGCTTGCTACCGATGATGGTAAATTCAAACTTAGTGGGTTTGATGGTAATGAATTCCCTTCTACTCCAAGTCTTGAAGAAAGCTCAGAAATTGTTATTGAAGCAAGTATATTAGAACAAGCTATTTCTAAAACTATATTCGCAACCGGAAATGACGAACTAAGACCTGTTATGATGGGGGTTAACTTCGAGTTTACATCTAATGGTTTGATAATGGTTGGTACTGACGCACATAAATTAGTAAAATACACACAAAAAGCTGTAAAAAGTGATAATGAAGACAGCTTTGTGGTTCCAAAAAAGCCTCTTAACCAACTTAAAAACATCTTATCAAGATCTAATAGTGAAGTAAAAATTAATTACAATAAAGTAAATGCCAATTTTGAATTTGATAACTATAAATTGATTTGTCGCCTGGTTGACAACAAATATCCTAACTATGAGGCTGTTATTCCAAAAGACAACCCTAATAATCTGATTGTTGACAGAATACAATTCCTAAATAAAATACGCAGGGTGAGCTTCTTTGCAAATCAATCTACAAATCAGATAAAACTTAGCATTACTGGTCAAGAGCTTACCTTAAGTGCAGAAGACTTAGACTTCACAAACGAAGCTCATGAAAGACTTAGCTGCTCTTATAAAGGAGAAAATATGGAAATTGGTTTTAATTCTAAATTCCTTATAGAAATGCTTAACAATATTGATTCTGAACAGATTACAATGGAGTTATCTTCTCCCGGCAGAGCTGGAATTCTTTATCCTTTTAGTGAAGAGGAAACCGATGAAGAAATATTAATGCTTGTAATGCCTATTATGCTTAATAACTAAATATATGATACTTATTAAAAATCCGCTTAGGCGGATTTTTTTATTTATAATTTTCGATGACTAACTTACTATTTATAAATTTTGGCATATCAGATATAATAGATATTCTATTTGTTGCTTACCTTATTTATACAATATATAAATTAGTAAAAGGAACTGTAGCTATTAATATTTTTATTGGTTTAGTTTCAATATACTTTATCTGGAAACTCGTTGGCGTATTACAAATGCGTATGCTTTCCGAAATTCTCGGACAATTTATTAGTGTGGGTGTAATTGCCTTAATAATTGTTTTCCAACAAGAAATACGAAGTTTCCTTCTTATGTTAGGAAGGATTGGCTCCGACAGCTCAGAATATTTAAGCTTTTTAAACAAAAAAAACTCTATAAATACTGATATTGACTGCATTATAGCTTCTATGATTAATATGTCTGAAAACCTTACTGGAGCTCTAATTGTTATCAAAAAAGTAAATGAACTATCAGAAATAATTACAACAGGACAAAAAATAGATGCTATTATTTCTTCAGCTTTAATAGAAAGTATCTTTTATAAGAACAACCCTTTGCATGACGGAGCACTTATCGTTAAAGATAATAAAATTGAAGCAGCAAGATGTGTGTTACCTGTTAGCAAGAGAGTCGATTTCCCTGCAGATTACGGCTTAAGACACCGTGCTGCTGCCGGCTTAACTCAAAATACTGATGCTATTTGCTTGATAGTTTCAGAACAAACTGGTGAGTTTGCATACTCTAAAAATGGTGAGTTATTTACTAAAATCCCTATTAATGAAATTAAAAGTTTATTATTACATGAACTCAAAAACTAATGCTCTGAGTAACACCTAATAATAAGAGCCTAAATTAATCCAAATTAATCATCATAATTACATCCCAAATTTTCTGCTAACACCAAATGTAAACCACCTTCCTGGCTGTTGCACATTACCATAATCTTGATATTTAATATCAAAAATATTACTCGCCGACAAATACAACTTCCAACTTTTATAATTCCAATTTAGTTTTACATCTAATAAAGTAAATGGCTCATAATCCTCGGAAATACTCATTTTGGTTACTGAATTATAATCTAAGTATTGCCCTATCCTATCTTGATAATTCAAAACATAACCTAAAGTAAAACCCTTAGCTATCTTATGATTCAAACTTAACACCACCTTATATTTAATGTAGTCCATAACATAATGTGACAAATACTGCCCACTTGAAGACACTTTATCATTGTATGCAAAATCAATAGACAAAATATTTATCCAATGTAAATAATCGACCGGATAAAATGACATACCGATATTAAATCCCTTTGTAAACACATCAGCAATATTTATCGGTTGCCACTTAAGAGTATCATTCTTTCTAACCCAATCAATACTATTATTAGCTTTACTAATAAATATCTTTGATGACAAAGAAAAATATTTAGCTCTATGCTTTATTCCAAATTGATATGTTAGCTGACTCTCCGGAAGTAAATTCGGGTTCCCAATATTACTGGGACCAGAATAATACAAATCAGTAAATGTTGGAAGTCTCATCCCCGTATTTACTCCTGCAAAAAATTTTGTTTGCTTACCTAAACTATAGGTCACATCTACCCCAGGGTAAACTTTATTTAAACTACTCTCTGTTAAAGATATATTATACATAAAGCCAGCTGCAAATTTAAACTCTTTCCAAAAATAAAGCTGCTCCATGGAAAAGTTTAAATAAGCTCTGCTATCACTCTTATCGTAAAAACCATCATCACTCAGAATAGCGGAAATACTTTTTGTCATCTGCTTACCCAACACATTACTATAAATAGACTCCAATTTATAATTTGCTGACAAAACAGTTTTCCCTATTTTAGACCATGTCCATGCTTTTGTATTAAACTGCAAAACATTAGTAAGATGATAATTATGATCCTTATACCAAACAGGTGCATCCTTATTAGACCTAAATAATTCAAACCTATCTGCATTTGCTCTATAGTTTACGGCATATGACGTCGATACTTTCGCATTATTAGTATATCTAAATGAGGCTATACCGGTATTAAGCTCTTCAAACTGGTTGGGATATTTTGGTGTATAAAAATCATTTGCTCCAAAAGCCTTATTCATATATGCTAATTGCCAAAACAATTTTGAGTGCTTGAAGCTAAATTCTCCACTATAAAACATTGAATATTTAACAAAATCAGTATTATCAATATATCCTGTCGATGAAACTCTATTAACAGCAATAAAACTGCTCAATTTATTTTTATGAAGAGCTATAGAAGCATCCAACCCTAATAAACCAAACTGACCTGCCTTTATACCTAACTCTATTAGATTTTTCTTTGGCTTTTTACTTACAAAATTAATTGTGCCTGCATAAGAATTTACTCCAAGTGTACGACTAGCAGAGCCTGTAAGAAATTGAATTTGTTGTAACTGATTAAAAGTAACTGGCAAATTAAGACTGTGATGACCAGTTTGAGGATCTGTCATGTCAAATCCATTTAATAAGATTTGAACCTGATCAAAGCTCGAAGCATTAATGCTAATATCCGACTGAATATCATTTGCACCTCTCTGCCGAATATCAATCTGAGAGAAAACACTGAGACTAGATTGAAGGTCTGAAATGGGAAGCTTTGATTGGGCAGGAACACTAATTACCTGAACATCCCTACTCAATTCCTTCGCAAGCTGTGGCGTTAACTCGCCGAGAATTTCCATAGTATCCAAGTCGTATTCTTCCAAAGCTTCATGATAAACTTTTTTTTGAGCTACTATTTCTTGAAGTCCAGGAACTAAAATTATCCCTACTGCAATAGTAGCAATCCTAATCTGTAATTTCAAACTTTGAAATACTGCATAAGATTTCCTTGTCCAATGTCGAAAATTAAATACCTTAGTATTACTATGCTTAATGTTCATATTAAATAAAAATAATTCGAGTTGCAAACCTAAAATAAAAATATAGATAAATCACTCTTTTTTTTTACCTTTGAACAAATTTTAAATTAAATTAAAAATTTATTAACATATTTCATTATTATGGTGAAATAAAAAGTAGGCAAAACCTTATATTAAATTTTATAAACATCTAGTACAGTACTATTTACTCGTTTATAAACAAACAATAAGTAAACCAAAGAAGATTAAGATTATAATCGTCTAATAAGAGAACAGTTTAATGATCAACTCTAAAGAAGCTACAATATCAAAACTCATACAAGGCTGCATAAAAAATGACCGCAAGTCTCAAAGGTTATTGTATGAAAAATATTTTAGCGTTATGATGAGTATTTCTTTAAGGTATTGTTCCAATTGGGATGAATCTATGGAAGTAGTAAACAGTGGGTTCTTAAAAGTATTTCTTAAAATTAAAGACTATTCTGGCAAGGGTAGTTTTGAAGGATGGATGAAGCGAATAATAATAAATACAGCTTTAGACTATCTTAAAAGCTTAAAAGCTTATACTGAAGAAATTAACGATAAAAATACTTTTGAAAGTGATTTCTTTTTTGAGAATAACGCAATAGACAAATTTTCTATTGAAGACATACTAAAAGAAGTTCAATCTATACCTCCAATGTCAAGAGCTGTTTTTAACTTAAACGTTATGGAAGGATATAAACATAAGGAGATTGCAGAAAAACTTGGTATAAGTGAAGGAACTTCACATTGGCACCTACAAAATGCCAGAAAAATATTAATTGACAAATTACGTAAATTCTAAAACAACTATACTATGTCAAAATTAACACTCGACGAACTTCTTAAGCAAAAGCTCAACCAGCTGGAAGTTTCTCACAAACCTGAGTACTGGACTCAGATGGAAGAAAAATTAAAGCCTACAACTCCTATTGGAGCTAGTGGAATAGGAGCAAGTTTATCTAAAATCTATCTTCTTACCGGTATTGTAACATCTGTAGTAGTAATATCTATAGTTGCTTATTTTGCTTTCAATTCTAAATCAACAAATGAATTAGATACAACATTAGATACTAATACTATAACTACATCTATTTCTCAAAAAACAGATGTCAATAAAAATAAAATAGAGAAAAAGTCCATTACAAAGAAAAATGTCGTTATTAATTCTAAATATTCAAATTCAAACATTAATAATGCTAAAAACAATATTATTGATCAACATTCTGCTAATAAAAATAAACATATTAAGCAAGGTATTAATACAAATAAGAAAGCAGCTAATATTGATGTAATATCTAATAGTAAGTTAAATGTAAATACCGTTGTTTCAAATAAAGCGTTTATTAATAATAGGGAAAATACTAATGAAAATGCAGTTGTAATAATTGCTGATAAAATAAATTTTTCAAGTACTGAAAAACTATTCAAGTATGACTCCAAATCCTTACTTAAAGATATTTCTAATAATAACACGCAAGAAACAAAAGAAACAAATATTAACAATGAGTTAATTGTAATAAAGCCAATAAACAAACCCGCAAAAAAGGTTTTTAAAAAGCACCGAGGCATTCTATATAAACTTGGAATTAGAAAGTAATACTCTTCATAATGAAATGTAAAAGTTCACCGGTGGTGAACTTTTTTTTATACCTTTACTTTTTATTATATGGTTATAATATTTTATTATGAACAAACTTTATTATTTAGCAACTAAATCACTTTTAGTGATTAGTATTTTTATTTTTGTTGCCTGTGGGACTAATAATCCTATATCCAAGCCAAAACATAACACCTCAATAGCCATTACAAAAGCACACGGAAGCAGTAGTTATGAACAATACAAAATTTGGCTTCATGAACTTGACAGCAATATTATAATTTATGATTTGTATGGCTTAAGCCTTGACAGTGCAAAATCCGTAATGAAAAATGTTGACGGATTATTACTAAGTGGCGGTCCTGATATAAATCCCAAACTTTACGGTGAAGACAGCATGGAATATATTTGTGAAACACCTGATAACTATCGTGATTCATTAGAATTACAAAGTATTGATTATGCTTATAAAAATAAAATTGCAATATTGGGAATATGTAGAGGACTACAA
>JAMOQI010000032.1 GCA_027064095.1 Bacteroidales bacterium
TTTTAGCATTTGCCTGTGTGTCGGCAAAAAACCAAATGTGCTATTTATGCGTTGGCTTTTCATTTCTTTATTTTCTTGTAGCAAATTTATCATCTTTCTGTTTCGTCCTTTTAGCTTGCCCCTAACTACCGTATATACCCACCCCAAGGTGCATATATATTTATTATCTTATAACCTTTATGTTTGCTATTGTGCTGTAAATGAGAGGTTAAGTTTATATCGTTTCTTTTATTCACCTTTTGTGATTTATTGAATGTCAAATATACTAAAATATTTAAAAGATTTTACTTATTAAATAATAGAATTTATTTTTTCTAAATATAATTATATCAACTTATAATCTCCATATTCAAAATGTTCCAAGACATTATCTGGAACTAATAAGCTTATTAATCCTTTTTTCATCCTACAAAGATACAAATAGCGCATCAATTTAGGAATTAGCCTCTAAAATAATACATCCGATAATTGCAATTTATAATTTTCCCATAAACAATTAATTATTATCTTTGCGCACTTTTTAAAACCACTTTTTGGTTAATTAAAAAGTCTATTTATTAAATAATTATAAATTTTTATATTATGAAAACAGTATCAATGAGCGGTTCTCTTCGCGAGAACGTAGGGAAAAAAGATGCTAAAGCTTTAAGAAGAGCTAAGAGAGTACCTTGTGTAATTTATGGTGGTAAAGAACAACTTCACTTTTCTGTTGAAGAAGCAGAGTTTAAACCATTAGTTTATTCTCCGGAAATTGCATTTGTGGAATTAACAATTGGTGATAAAGTTATTAAAGCGATATTGCAAGATATTCAGTTTCACCCTGTAACTGATAGTATCTACCATGCAGACTTTATAGAGTTAGTTGAAGGTAAGCCTATTATAATGGGAGTACCGGTTAAAACTTCCGGTTTACCAAAAGGTGTTACTTTAGGTGGTAAACTAATGATTAAACTTAAAAGATTAAAAGTAAAATCTTTACCAGAGTTTATGCCGGAGAATATTACTATTGATGTTACAGAACTTCTTATTGGCCAATCAGTAAAAGTAAAAGAAATTAATATTGATAATATTGAGCTTTTAGATAATGCAAACTCTGTTGTTGCTACAGTAAGAGTAACTCGTGCTGCTGCTTCTGCTGGTAGTTTAGAAGAAGGTGAAGAGGGTGAAGAAAACGAAGAAGCTGAAAGCACCGAAGAATAAATAATAGAACAAAATATATATTGTGATTGATTAAAAGGTGCATTCTTAGGATTGCACCTTTTTTCACCCGAATTATTCACAAATAATCTTAACGATTAAGTGAAACTAATAAATTTGTTTTAAAATACTCGAATTTAAGTTTTAATAAATCAGTTTGTCCCGAACTTGTATCGGAGGGGGTTCTCATATTGCACCCCGCTATTTATTGCTTATTTATACAATTCGCCTTACTTTTGTATAAATAATACGTGTTAATTAACCACTCATAGCATATAATACTAAGAATGAAGTATTTAATTGTTGGCTTAGGAAATATTGGTGAAGAGTATGAAAAAACTCGCCATAATATTGGTTTTGATGTAGTAGATTTACTTGCAAAAGATCTTAATGCTGAATTTGAAATTCAAAGACATGCTTTTGTTACTAAAGCCAAGCTTAAAGGTAGAACACTTATTATCATAAAACCTACAACATATATGAATTTAAGTGGTAAGGCAGTGAAATACTGGATGAATCAAGAAAATATCAAGGTGGAGAATCTGCTTATAGTATGTGATGATTTAGCCTTACCATTAGGAAAACTAAGAATGAAACTAAAAGGCGGTGATGGTAACCATAATGGACTTACTAGTATTATCGAAAATATTGGCCATAATAAATTCTCTCGCTTACGATATGGTATTGGTAATGACTTTAAGAGAGGATATCAAAGTGACTTTGTTTTAGGAAAATGGAAAACTGAAGAGATGACTGTAATTAAACAAAAAAATGATATTGCAGTGGATATAATTAAAAGCTTTTGTACCATAGGTCCAGAACGAACTATGACAGCTTTTAATAATAAGTAATAATTTATTTTACTATCATTTTCTTGCTAATACTTCCTTTATCTATAATTAATCTATAGTAGTAAACCCCGGCAATATAACCTTTTAAATCTATTTTATAAGAATACTTATCAGCTGCCATTACTCCATTTACAATTGTTGTAATAACACTTCCTTTATTATTTATTACTTCCAAAATAACATTTTGTTTTGAACTAATTTCAAAAGAAATTACCGTACTTTCTTCTGCCGGATTAGGAGTATTTTGATATAATCTAGCGCCTAAATTGCTAAAAGTGGTTTCAATAGATGCGGTATTAAAATACCAATCTTTAGCTGCTTGTGCACTCATTTTTATATCTTGCTTAAAGTCTCCACCCAATAAAGCAAAAGTTAATGTCAGAGTGTCTTTAGCTAAGATTGTATAAGGACCTGTGCTTAGCAAACTTGAAACATCATTGCCGGAAGTTTGTGACATCCCTGCTTGACGACGATTATTTTGCATAGCATCCCATTTTTCAAAATCAAAAAATCCGTCATACAAATTCAAACTTCCATCTGTACCATCATTATCAAAATTATAACAATTGGCAACATTTGATGATAAAAGTTGAAGACCTACATAATCTCCTCCTAAAGTAGAATACGTATATGCTAAATTTAAAGTGCTATCAAAATCAGCTCTATTGGCATAATATTTATATAAGTCCCAGTCTGCATATATTCCAACATGAACATCACCAAGATTATTATTATTTTGATTAATAATATCATATTTCATAAAAACTATTTTATCCAACGGACTTTGACTAAAAGCAAATGAGGTTTGATTTACTAAAACCCCTAATTTTGAAAAACCAGCATTATCATCATTATATTGGTTTAACCACATCTGATCACCTTCAGTAGCAGGATTTATACTTTGCGCATTACTTAAAGCTACAAAATCTTCATCATAACCACTTCCCCCATATAAATTATCAGAAACTCTATTACTTGCATTGGCAACCAAAAGACCAGCATATGATAATAAATTCCTGGAATTATTATAAATAAATCCACTGCCAATCATTTTTTCACCATTAGTATAACCTATAGTCGATTGTGAATTTACACTTGTAGTTATTTTATTAGTGTCTAATATTGCATTATCTTGATTTAAACACACCCTAAAATACTCAAAACCGGAATAATTAGTATCCGTATAATTTACTTTTAAATCCGCATAATAACCTATTGGAACTGTTGGCAACACCTTAAATGCAAAAGCTTGATTAGAATTATTTTTTACAGCTAAAGTATTAAGGATGCCAATATTATAAGTATTATTTATTGGCAATAAATAACTGGAACCATCAAAAACCTGAGCCTGCAATTGTGATGAAGATTGATGCAAATAGTTAATAAAATCTCCATAAATATATAGTGTATCATTCGATAAAACGATATTTCTGTTTTTAAATCTTATTGAAGGATAAACAGTATCAACCAAAGCCCTATATGCATTTACCCTTCCGGCACCTAATTTACCGGCATAAGATATATTACTTTGAATAGTATCAATATTGTCAGCTGTAACACGTAATTGCTCTCTAATTTGCCAATTTGTTAACTGTGGATAATGCGCCTTAACTAAAGCTGCCACTCCTGCTACTATAGGAGACGAAAAACTTGTTCCATGGGAACTGGAATATGAATTATTTATCCATGTAGAGTAAACAAAAGTTCCTGGTGCACTTATGTCAACTTGACTTCCATAAGAAGAATAATTCCATCTAACATCCATAGAATCTGTTGCTGCACAACTCATTACATTCTCATAAGAAGCAGGGAAAAGGAAAACATCATTATCACTATTACCACAAGCTGCTATTACCAAAGCTCCTTTATTATTAGAAGCATAATCAACTACATCATTTCCAAATTTATCGCCATGCAACCCTCCCCAGGAGCAGTTTATAATACTTGCACCATGATCTGCCGCATATACTATTCCTTCATAATCCTTGCTTAAATACCCCAGAGAATCATCAACACGAACAGGTAAAACCTTAGTATGATAACCAACTCCTGCTATTCCTAAATGATTGTCGGCAACAGCACTGACAAAACCACTTACAAATAAACCATGTCCTAATACTCCCCATTGTGCATTATTATCATTATTTCCCATATCCCAACCACAGAAATTATCTATAAAACCATCATTATCATTATCAATTCCATCAATAGTATCATTGTAATTATATTTAATTCCATTAATAATATCTTCATGCACTTTATCAATACCTGTGTCGGTAATTCCTACCACAACATTTGTATCTCCCTGTTCTACATCCCATGCATGCAAAGCTTTTATACTCCGTAAATAGTACTGCCGCGAAATAAAGGTGTCATTTGGAGTATACAATAAATGGTTAATGCCTCTTTGCTGAACATTCTGAAATAATGCCGTTTCTATAAGTAAATTTTTAAGCTTATAAACAGGTATATTACCGTCATAACGCAACTCATACCACAATGATAAATCAACTAAAGAATCTCCATATCGGTTAACTTTAGTTTCAGGTGTTTGATGATGTGAAAATATTCTAGAAATAGTTGAATTATCTAACTTATCCAATACATTTTGCAAATCGCAACTATTAATATTATTGCCATTAGCAAGCTCTTTATACTCTGATTTCAATTTTAAAAGTAAAATATTAGGATAAAAATCCGAAGTGTTTTGAGCATTAAGCCCTGATAAAATTAATAATAATAATAATGTATTTATGATTTTTTTCATTGCAATAATGATTTATTTATACAAAGTTCTGATTATTTAAAACCCTTTATTAATAACCATTGCGAAAAGCATGGTTGAGCATTGGTTTAATAACATATTGCAAATATAATATTAAATATCGAAGAAATAGTTGTTTAAAATTTCTTTTGCAAATATCATATATTGCATAAATTCAAATATTTACCCTCTATATATCTATTATAACCCTAATTATATAAGAACTTCGTTATCTTTGTTGCAATATAAAATTGCATAGCTGTAACTTATCAGAAAGTATCACGTCAGAAGTGTATATTTTATCTAAAACCAATCATCATATATGCGAATATGACAACTCTAGAATACAATCAATGTGTAGATCAATATGCTGATGCTGTATTTCGTTTTATACGCAAAAGTGTAGGTGATGAAGAGGTTGCGAAGGATATCGTTCAAGATTCTTTTACCAAAATGTGGGAGAAAAGAAAGAATGTAGAAGGGGGAAAAGCAAAATCGTATCTTTTCACTGCAGCATATCACACTATGATTGACACTATTCGTAAAGATAGAAAGGCAAGTGTCGATGATGATTTTTTAGAACGTAACAAAAGCCACAGTGAATCTTATTCAGATTTAAAAGAAATTTTGGATGAAGCAATAGAAACACTTAGCGATGTACAGAAATCTGTTATTCTTCTCCGTGATTATGAAGGATATTCATATCTCGAAATAGGAAAAATTGTCGGACTTAACGAGAGTCAGGTAAAAGTATATATCTATAGAGCCAGAGTAGCTTTAAAAAAATATATTGGCAGTATAGAAATGATAATTTAAATTTAGTGATGGAAACAATTAACAGGCTGAATTATGAACGGTTTTTAATAGACTTTGCTGATGGGAATCTCAGCCAGGAACAGCACGCCCAGGTTGTTTTGTTTCTTGAACAAAATTCTGATATCGCTGAAGAATTTGAAGGAATATTTGATGTAAATTTAGAGCCACCATCAGAACATTGCGAAAATATTAATTCTCTTAAAAAATCTATTCTTAAACCCCTAATAATAAATAATGACAATTATGAGCATTATTTTATAGCATACTTTGAAGGTGATCTAACCGAAGAAGAGAAATCTCAGGTATATGAATTTATTGATTTAAATAAAGAATTAGAAAAAGATTTTTTATCGTTTCAACAAATATATTTCAACACAAATAATAGTGCTATAATTGATAAATCTAATCTTAAGAGAATAACATTAGCTAACGGAAAAAATATACTTGAAAAAGAATTCTATAACCTATGTATTGCCTACCACGAAGGTGATTTGAGCAAAGAGGATATTATTAACATTAATAATACAATTAAAATTTCTGCTGTAGCCAAAAATATTTTTAATTCGTTCCTAAACTTAAAACTTATAGCAGATGAAAATATAGTCTTTCCAAATAAATCGTCACTTAAGAAAAAAAGCACACTTATATATAGTTCTTTTACACGTATTGGTACTTCGGTGGCTGCTGCAATAGCAATTTTATTATTATTTTATTTCAATTGGCAAACTAAGTCAAACAAAGTTACTATTTCACATACTCCAATTCATACTTACAATACTCAACAAATTACAAATACCACCAATAAGAATAATGAAAATGATTTTCAGAAAAAAAAGCAAGAAAATTCTTCTGTTGCTGACGTAAACATTTCAAAAGTGACACTTCAAAAATATAATCATATAATAAAAAGACAAAAAAATAAACTTAATATAATAAATTACAGAAGTATTAGTGAAAGCCTGGCAAAAAGAAATATCATAATGAAGCCAAAGACAATAAATATGCAAGAGCGCTTTGTTACTAAAGTAGATACCGGATACTATATGGTAATTGCTAATACCGAAAATAGTATTATTGAGCGAACTTTACCTTTAACTTTAAAACAAACACTGAGGAAAGTAAAACGAATGTTTATACGAAAAAAAGAGCTACTCAAAGCAGAACCTCCACAAACAACTATAGCAAATATTGCCCAGTACGCAGTAAATGGTTTTAATAAATTTACCGAAAATAATTATAGCCTCAATAAGAATATCCTAAGTGATAATCCAACCTCAGAAATTAAAAAAAAGTAATAAAGCCATAAATACTACTATTTTATAGTTAGTTAATCTATTCTATTACTAAAATAAATACAGACCTATCTCATTGTGTTCCTGTTATATAACAATTTTTTTATAAAATAAACACATTAAAATTCTATCTTTATATATATCAGCACTTTACAGGGGTGTTATTTTTTTTATAAAAAGTTATTAAGCTGATTCTCTGTATTTTATCCACTCTTGAAAGATATTAACATTTTCATTTTCTGTTTGGTAATTTGACTGAATAGTTTTTTCTTTGCAGTCTGTTTAATTTAAATTTTTATAAAATGTCAGACATTGCAAGTAGAATTACCGCTATTATCGTTGACAAATTAGGTGTTGACGAAAGCGAAGTTACTCCAGAGGCTAGTTTCACTAACGACTTAGGAGCAGATTCTTTGGATACAGTAGAATTAATTATGGAATTCGAAAAAGAATTCAACATTGCTATTCCTGATGACAAAGCTGAAGGAATTGGAACAGTAGGTGAAGCAATTGCCTATATTGAAAACAACGCATAAACACTTAAAAACTTCACTATGAGTTTAAAACGTGTAGTTGTAACTGGACTGGGAGCACTTACTCCATTAGGAAATACTTGGCAAGAAACTTGGCAAGCTATGATTAATGGGGTGAGTGGTGCAGCTCCAATTAAAAACTTTGATGCTAGCAAATTCAAAACACAATTTGCCTGCGAAGTAAAAGATTATAATCCACTAGATTTCTTTGACCGCAAGGAAGCACGCAAATATGATCCTTGTGCTCAATTTGGTATTATTGCAGCTCAAAAGGCTGTAGAAGATAGTGGCTTAGACTTAGAAAAAGAAGATTTATCAAGAATAGGAGTTATATGGGGTTCTGGTATTGGCGGGTTAAAAACATTCACTGATGAAGTTACTAATTTTGTAAAATCAGAAAGGCCACGATTCAATCCATTTTTTATTCCAAAGATGATAGCAGATATTACTGCTGGTCATATATCGATTAAACATGGATTTATGGGACCAAATTACACCACCGTTTCAGCATGTGCTTCTTCAACAAATGCTATGGCTGATGCCTATAACTATATCCGTTTGGGTAAAGCCGAAGTTTTTGTTACCGGAGGAAGTGAAGCTGCAATTTATGAAGCAGGTGTAGGAGGATTTAACTCTATGCATGCTATCTCTACTAAAAATGATGAACCAACTAAAGCTTCTCGTCCATTTGACAAAAACCGTGACGGTTTTATAATGGGAGAAGGAGGTGTTAGTTTAATTTTTGAAGAGTATGAACATGCTATAGCCCGTGGAGCAAATATTTATGCCGAAGTTGTAGGTGCCGGTTTATCCGGTGATGCTCATCATATGACTGCACCACATCCTGAAGGAGTCGGTGCTGCTAAATCTATGGGAGATGCAATATCAGATGCCGGAATAGAACCAAAAGATATTGACCATATCAATACTCATGGAACTTCTACTCCTGTTGGGGATATTGCCGAACCTAAGGCTATTTTACGATTATTTGGTAACCATGCTAAGGATATTTATGTTAACTCTACCAAGTCAATGACCGGTCATCTACTCGGAGCAGCAGGAGCAATAGAAGCTATGGCTACTGTTCTTGCACTAAAAGAAGGAGTCATCCCTCCTACTATTAATTTTGAAGAGAAAGATCCGAACATTGATTATGATGCTATCAACTTTGTGTTTAATAAAGCAGTAAAAGCAGATATAAATTATGCCTTATCAAATACATTTGGTTTTGGTGGTCATAATGCATCTATGGTTTTCAAAAAATATACAAAATAATTGGCTATACATCTTCCTGGATCGGTTAAAGCTAAATTAGCAAAAGGCGCTGATAAGGAATTGATGCATAAGATTAAAAACATTTTTGGGTTTTATCCCGGAAATGTTTTTTTATATACACTAGCTTTTAGGCATAAATCTGTTGCTGAAGAGTTGCAAGAGGGCGTGAAGAATAGTAACGAAAGACTTGAATACCTGGGAGATGCTATTCTTAGCTCAGTTGTTGCGGAATATCTTTTCAAGATATTTCCTTATAAAGATGAAGGCTTTTTGACCAAAATGAGGTCAAAAATGGTTAGCCGCACTCAACTAAATTCTCTTGCTGTAAAATTAGGTATTAGCGAATTGGTTAACGCTACTAAAGATAAAGGTAGTCAACCTAAATCACTTAATGGTGATGCTTTTGAAGCTCTTGTAGGCGCTATTTATCTTGATAAAGGATATAATTTTACAAAAAAAATTATTATCAATAGAATTTATAAACCTATTATTGATATTGATGAATTGGAACAAAAAGAAACCAATTATAAAAGTAGATTAATAGAATGGTCACAAAAAGAAAAAATAAAAATAGATTTCAAACACTCTACTGAATCCGATAAAAACTCCAAAAAATTACATTGTATTGATTTATGGATTAACGGGGATTTAGTCGCTAAAAGTAAAGGCTTCTCCATTAAATCCGCAGAGCAAAGTGCAGCCGAAATAGCTTGTAATAAAATATGCCCAAAAGAAGATAAATAAATTTTATTCTTTTATTAATTTGTGATTTTTATATTCACCGTTTTGAATTAGATTATTATTTATTTGATTGTTATTAACCTTTATACACTTTTTTATAAAAATCACCCTTCATCATCATCATCCCATTTCAAAATAAATTCACCCTGCTCTTGTTTCTTTATTTGATCCTTTTCTCTCTGTTTAGTTTTAATTTTTAAGGAATCTCTTTTTCTCTTAACTTTTTCTTCATCAGTTTTGAATAAGCCAAATTCCTCTTTTAAAGCATTTTTTAAACTGGCCTTTTCTTCCTTTAAGTCTCCTTTAAGTTTTTTACCAAGTCCACTCCTATCGTAACTTACATCAAAATTTTCGCCTTGACCTTTCATAGTAATAAACAAGCGTGTTTTACCATAACCATCATTTTCTACCTCACCAAATTCAGTTTTTAATTTTTCCTGATAGTGCTTACCCATTACTTCTGATAATAAAACCACAAAATGGTATTCATACTTATTATCAAAATCATGTACTCCATACAAATCTATATTCATTTTATCAGAGTTGATTTTCATCTCAGGAATAGTAATTTTTTCATCTTTGATATTAATGTTATTTTTTATAGTAGAGAAATGAATGTTTGAAAAATCATCAATCTTTGTATAATCTTTTAGCGCATTTAGAGACGTCATTCCTACAAGCTCTCCATTATTGATTTCAATATCAGCAGACATCTCTATACTTGATTTTAAAATATTCCATCTATCATCAAAGTTACATTTATAATTATAAGTTGACAATAATTTCCCGTTTATATTTTTATCGGTGATGGTTTGCTGGCCAAAATTATTAAATTGTTTAAATGCAGTAGTAATATTCATATTAGAAATATTACCCTGACTTATAAAACAATAAACACCTTGCTTGCTTCCGTCTATAATAAAATATGAATTCAAACGTCCTTCAAATGCGTTTAATGTAACAGAATTAAAATACAACTTTCTATTATTCATTATAATTCCGGTTGAAATATCTGTTGCATTAATATTTTCATAATCAAAGCTTCCAACATTGAGATTCAAATCTAAATAAATATCATTACTAAATCTACTATCAGAGCTTTCTGACTTAGGAAATGCTGAAACAAGCTGGTTAAATGAAAGGTGGTTTGCATTCACATCTCCAACGAGACTTAAGGTTTTGGGAGACTTCTGGAATAAACTAATTGGAATATTTTTTATAGAAATTCTCCCATTTAACTTGCTGTCATTAGCCAATAAAGCAAAGCTCTTTACTGTGATAGCATCATTTTCCATTCGCCCCGAAACAAATATTGAATCGTATATCAGTTCAGAATTATTGAAAGCAAAAGTTGCATTACTAATATCAAAATTATTATCAACAGCAATATCATGAATTCCCCAACTATCCAAACTATCATTATATTTAAGCGAAATATTTATCCAAGAATGTAGCTTTGCTTTTCCTTTCATAACCTTAATTGTATCAACATCAATAAAGTCTTTCACTCTATCTAATTTAATTGAGCTAATAATATCCATTCTAACTTTTGGTCTCCAAAGGTTTATTATCTGTATTTTACCTTCAATTTTTCCTAAATCAGAATCAGTCTTAAGGTTTTTAATGTTTATAATTGAACCTTTTAAATCATTACTCTTACCATTGTTATAATCAAATTGAAACTGTAAATTACTAAAAGTAGTATTGCTCTGCTCAAGATAGAATGATGCGTTTTTTAAATTACTAGTAAGAACGATATGTGGACTTTTTCTTCCTCCGATATAACCAGAAATATTTGCTTTTAAATCAAGTTTTCCGGTAGGCTTAATTTTCTTTATTAAAGCTCTACTCTCAACAGGAATATTTTTTATAGATTTCTGAATATCAATGTTATTGGCTATTATTGAAGCATTAATTTTTAGTGCCTTTTTCTGAATACTCAAATCACCAATCAAATTCATATCTATTCCTTGATAGGTAATATTTCCTTTACTGAGATTATAAATTCCTGTGTTTGGTTCTGCAGTAAATATAATATCAAGGTCAATGGTTTTATCCTTAATAATTTCACGATTACTATTACTAAAACTTTCAATAATATTATTGCCGACAAGTTTAATTTTGAAGTTATCGGCAGAAAAATTTCCACTTAATTTCGCATTATTAACTAACAAATTCAGATCTTGCTTTGTAGCTTTATTTTTATAATTAAAGACGCTATTAATAATACTTACACCATCAAGATTTAAAAGAAATTTGCTTTCATTATTTTTACTTGTATCTGCTTTTAAAACATGAAAATTATGCTCTCCTTTTTTGTTTATCAACAAATTGACTTTTGCATCTTCTAATACAACATTTTTAAGACTATAATTTTCGTTTAGTAAATCGAAGATATCAAAACTAAAATAAATATGATTTGCTGTTAACAGAACTTCACTATTATTTGTGTCTTTTGGTAGAATGCTTACTGTTTTGAAATCTAAAGAAGCGTCAGGAAAATGTGAAAGAAAACTAAGTTTAATAATATCAACATTAATTTTTGCATCAATCTTATTATTTATTTGTTGAACCGTAAACTGCTTTATTCTGTTTTCATAAACATATCCCAGAATAATAGAAGTGGCTATAACAACAACAAATATAAGACTAATAATTAACAGTACTTTTGAAAAAACAGAATGTTTTCTTTTAGTCATAATTTACATTGGAGATTATTTTATTTCTTCCTGTTTATGAAATTCAATTTCATCTACATCTACATCATCTTCCTCATCAAGAATTTCGAGGAATGGTTCATTAAAAGCCTTTGTAGTAAGCCGCTTATCCAGGGTAAGCAATAGAGATGGCAATAAAACCAAGTTTGAAAACATAGCTGCCAACAAAGTAATTGAAATAAGTTTTCCTAATGATTCGGTACCTCCAAAGGAAGATAACATAAATACAGAAAAACCTAAGAAAAGTACTATAGAAGAATATATAATAGAATGAGCTGTCTCTTTCAATGCATTGATTACTGCTTCCTTAATATTCCAATTATTTAGCTTAAGTTCCATCCTATAACGCGACAAAAAATGAATAGTATTGTCAACAGAAATACCCAAAGCAATACTAAATATTAATATTGTAGAAGGTTTTAATGGAATTCCATAAAATCCCATTAAAGCAACCGTAATAACCTGAGGAATGAGGTTAGGCAATAAAGCTATAATAACCATCTTTGAAGAATTAAAAAGCAGCCACATAATACCTCCAATAACAATAATTGCCAATATTAAACTGTATATCAGATTATTTGCAAGAAAATTAGTTCCTTCCAGAAAAACCACACTTGTTCCGGTTAAGAAAACATCATATTTATTTGGATTGAAAATAGCATTTATTTTAGGCCTTAATTCAGATCTTAATTTCTCAATCTCGGGACTAGAAATATTAGCCATCTGTACACTTATTCGTGTTACCTGCAAATTGCTATCAACAAAAGAATTAATCAACGTCCTTTTGTTTTGTCCCAAATCCTTAGGGAGATAACTCATAATAAAAATTTTCTCATTAGAATTTAACAGAGAATATTTTTTCGGGTCACCATTGTAATAAGCCTGTTTAGCAATCTTAACAACATCAGCCACAGAAAGTGACTTTGAAAACTCAGAATAAGTAGCTAAAGTATCCTGTAATTTAGCCAATCTCTTTAATGTTGAACTTTTCAAAACACCCTTAGGTTTTTTGGTGTCAATCATTATTTCAAAAGGGAGCACTCCATTAAGCTGTTTTTCAAAAAAGAGCAAATCTTGATACATTTTGCCATCTTTAGGAATATCATCGACAACATGGCCTGTTGTTTTAAGCAAACTCATACCATAAAATCCCGTTAATACAATTACTGTTGTAATAATATATGTAAGCGTTCTATGATTTAAAACAATGTTTTCAATTCCTGCAATAACTTTATGTAAGCCTTTGCGTTCAAGATGCTTCAAATGTCTAGAAGAAGGTTCCGAAACATAGCTAAAAAATATTGGTATTAGAGTTATTGACAGTACAAACAACATCATTATTGATAATGAAGCCACTAATCCAAATTCTACCAAAAGTCTATTCCTTGTAATTATAAATGCCGCAAAACCAACAGCTGTAGTAAGGTTTGTTAAAAGCATAGCTCCTCCAACTCTTTGGATTGTTCTTGCTAAAGCTTTTATTTTTTGATGATGAGAATAAAATTCGCTATGATATTTATTCAGTAAAAAAATATTATTCTCAACAGACAACACAATAATCAAAGGAGGAAGAATACCTGTAAGTATAGTTATTTCAAAACCAAACAATTGTAAAAATCCTAATACCCAAATAACAGAAACACCCATTAATATCAGTGGGTAAAACAAAGCTTTGAAAGACCTGAAAAACAATAAAAGAATAAAGGATGCAACTAACATTGTTAATGCTGTAAACATCAATAACTCTCTTTTTATAAGTTGTGATGATTTGGTTCTAATATATGGCAAGCCTGAATAATGAACATCATTTCCACTAATGCTAATGTAATGATTTACTTTTTCTTCTATGTCATCAAAAAGTTCAAACCTGTCCTTACTATTTACTTTCTTTTTATCTAGAGTTACTGCAAGAATGGTAGAATGATGCTCAGGATTATATAATATATTTTTATAAAAAGGTAAATTATAAACTATTATTAAAAGTGAATCTAACTCTTCTTGGGTCTCAGGTTTGTGTGTAAATATTTGTTTTATTTCAAATTTCTTAAGACTGTCATTCTTTTTAAGTTCAAAGGTCTTAGCTAATGAAAGGCTCGCCTCCACACCATCAACTTTATTTATCTCTTCTGTTAAATCATACCAATCATTAAAATGGTCGAGCTGATTAATTAAGCTATCCTGAACCCCTAAGTAAAGGACACTACCATCTTGACCAAATATTTTTTTAAAATTATTATATCTAACAACTGTCGAATCATCATCAGGAAGCATTTGCGCCATTTTGTATGACATTTTTATTTGGCTCGCCTCATAAGCCATAAACAAAGTTAATACCCCAAGAACAGATAAAATAATAACTCTTTGTCTAAGTATTAAACGTATAATGTATTTCCACATATTACAAATATATTAAAAAGCAAAGGTAAAATTTTTACAGGCATTTAATATGATAATTTTTATATTTTAACTTTTAATTAAACCACATGTATATTGCTGTTATTGTGTATTTTATCCTCTTTCTGTTATCTTATTAACAATATTCTTCAAAAATATTATTTAAATTTTTAGTTCTAATATTCAAACTTTAGTCTTATGTTTGCACTCAAGTTATAAATGTTCAGCTTAAAAATTAATCTTAATTTAGCTAATTAAGACAAACAAATTTATTTATATAAAAGCGAAATAGCTTTTAACAGTATATTTTAAACTAAATTATTCGATATGTCATTAAGGACTAAAACCAGCGACTTACGAAAGAGAATGAGTGAAGCCGTAAAAGGTGGTGGCACCAAAGCAATAGAAAAACAAGTTTCCATGGGTAAGATGACTGCTCGTGAGAGAATTATTGAGTTATTAGATGATAAATCCTTTTTTGAATACGACCTATTTGTAGAGCATGCAGCCAAGGATTTTGACATGGATAAGAAAAAATTAGCCGGTGATGGTGTCATTATTGGTACAGGAACAATTAACGGACATCCTGTTTGTATTTATGCTCAAGATTTTACTGTTGCCGGAGGATCTTTAGGTTATATGCATGCGAGAAAAATTACCAAAATAATGGATCACGCAATGCATCTTAAAGTACCAATTATAGGAATTAACGATTCTGGTGGAGCAAGGATTCAAGAAGGAGTAAATTCTTTGGCTGGCTATGGAGAAATATTCTACCGTAACACTCTTGCTTCGGGAGTTATTCCACAAATTTCTGTTATTTTAGGGCCCTGTGCCGGTGGAGCTGTTTACTCTCCTGCACTTACCGATTTTGTTTTTGTAGTGAATAAAATATCAAAGATGTTCATTACCGGACCTGAAGTAATTAAATCTGTACTTGGTGAAGAAATATCTATGGAAGCACTTGGTGGCGCTAAAGTACATGCCGAAACAACAGGAAATGCACATTTTTATTCAAATAGTGAGGTAGAATGCTTTAATCAAATTAAGGAACTATTTACATACGTACCATGGAATAATACAAAAAAAGCCGACCCTTACACACCCAAGCCTCCTAAGACAAAAACTTATAAGATTTCAAAAATATTTCCAGCAGACCCAACAACACCTTACGATGTTCGAGATATAATAAAATCCATTGCTGATGATTCTAAATTTTTCGAAATACAAGACCTCTGGGCAGCAAATATTGTAATTGGTTTTTCTAGATTAAATGGCGAAACAGTAGGTATAGTTGCAAATCAACCATTGGTTTTGGCAGGAGTTCTCGATGTTGACTCATCAGACAAAGCGGCTCGTTTTATTAGATACTGCGACGCCTTTAACATTCCTCTATTAACCTTAGTAGACCTTCCTGGATATTTACCCGGTGTTGACCAAGAACACAATGGTGTTATTCGTCATGGAGCAAAACTATTATATGCATATTCTGAAGCTACCGTTCCTAAAATTACACTTATAATGCGTAAAGCTTATGGCGGTGGATATATAGCGATGTGTAGTAATCACTTAAGAGCAGACTTCGTTTTTGCTTGGCCTACAGCAGAAATTGCAGTTATGGGTCCTACAGGAGCAGCAAATATTATTTTCCGTAAAGAAATTGCACAAGCAGATGACCCTGAGGCAATGAGAGCTAAGAAAGTTGAAGAATATAAACAGAAATATGCAAATCCATATGTAGCTGCTGCTTACGGATACATAGATTCAGTAATTGAGCTTAACGAAACACGTAAGTTTATTCTTCATGCTCTTGATATTTCTAAAAATAAATCAGTAGTTCGCCCTGAAAGAAAACATGGTGTTCCTCCATTTTAAAAATCAAAGTTAAAATATAATTATTATGGCTAATAAAACTAAAAAGGTTGAAGATAGTAAAGCCTTTGAAGAATTGAGAATTGGTGATGTAATTTACAAAACCAAGCTTAATAAGATGTTTAAAAATAGGAGTAAATATAAAACTCCTGATAAAAGAGAAATTTATTCATTTATCCCCGGCGTTATTGCAGAAATTAATTGTAAAGCCGGTTCTAAAGTGAAAAAAGGAGACATTCTTATGTTGCTTGAGGCAATGAAGATGAAAAACCAGGTACTTGCTCCTTTTGACGGTGTAGTAAATAAAATTCACGTAAAAAAGGGACAGATAATTGCAAAAAACATCTTAATGGTTGAACTAAACAGATAAGAAAAATCTGAATATTTAAAAAGGCTGTAAGATGTTGAATAATACATTTTACAGCCTTTTTATTATTTATTCAAGATAAAATATTTATTTCCTCTGCCAACCTTTTCATATAGGATACTGTCTAAGAAAGGTGTTCATAAATTTTAAATCTCCTTTTTTTAACGTAAATTAATAATCACAAGTTAAGAACCCAACAAAGAATTAGACTCTTTATTGTAAAATAAATTTTAAACTTAGTAAAAAGTAAATGGTATAAATAAATCGTATGTCATCTGATTCAAAAATAATTTCCATTAGGCAACCATTTATAAAATCTGCACTCTCCAAAAAACACGACTGGAAAAGCGAAGAGGAGCAAATTATAGAAGGCTGTATTGCTGGTGAAAGACGAATTCAGAAACTACTTTACGACCGCTACTCTCCTACTATGCTTGGTATTTGCATGAGATATAGCAAATCGCAAGACGAAGCTCAAGATATTATGCAAGATGGATTTGTAAAGGTCTTTACTAATATTGAGTCTTTTAGAAAACAAGGTTCTTTTGAAGGTTGGATTAAGAGAATAATGGTAAATACGGCTCTAAATCATTATCATAAAAATCAAAAAAATATGCATCATAATATTGATGATATTAAAGAAAGTAAAATTATTGTAGATAATGAACCGGAAAAAAAACTACCTTATACTCAAATGGAAATGTTACAAGCCATAAGATCTCTTCCTGAAGGATATAGTATTGTTTTTAACCTATATGTTTTTGAAAAATTTAAACATAGAGAAATAGCAGAACAACTTAATATCTCTGTTAATACCTCCAAGTCACAATTATCAAAGGCGCGCATTTACCTGCAAAAGTCTTTAGCAAGAATCAAAGAGCAAAGGAACAAACGATAATAATGATAAAAGGAAGTCAAATAGATGATTTATTTGAGAATTCATTAGATGGTTTTAAAGTAAAACCCACAATGAGTGCTTGGGATAAGCTTAGTCAAGAGCTTGATGCTGTTGATAAGGCAGACGCTTCTTTCGATACAGAAGTTAATAACCTGATGAGCGATTTCAAAGTACAGCCTTCTAGCTCTGTTTGGGAAGGTTTAGAACATCATCTTGAAGCAGCTGCCGTCGCTGCTGCCAGCTTTGATGAAGCAACCAAAGAAACAATGAATGACTTCTCTCAACAGCCTTCAGAAAGTGTCTGGAATAATATTGCTTCCGAACTCGACTATATTGATGCCGCCAAATATGAAGCTAATAAAAGATTTGCGCTTTGGTTTAGTATTAGTACAGCAATTGCAGCTTCATTACTATTTTTATTTATGCAATTACCTTCGTTTAATCTTTATAATTCACAAAGTCAAAATTGTCCTTTAGTAAATAAAAATATGAATAATGATGTTTTTGTTTATACAAATAATATTTCAACAAAAAAAGATAATACAAGTATTGATGCTGAAAAAGATAATATCATTACAAAAGAAAACGTATCAAGTAAAAAAAATAATTCAGAAGAAATTACTGGTAATTACAATAATAATATTGAAAATAAAAAATCGATTACTGCTGTCTCAACTACAAAAACAAGTTCAAATAAGAACGATATGGTAATTATTACAGAAAATAGTGATATTGACAATATTAATATTGCTGAATATAAAGATGTTGCAATAAAAAACATGCCTTCTAAAAATTTAATATTACACAGTGGCTTATCACAAAGTGATATAACTAATAATTATGATATCAGATTAAAATCACTTAAGGCAGCAACTGGTTTTTCTTTAGATTTATTTGTAGGTCCAGAATTAATAGTAAATACAATAGATCAAAATTCGTCTGTTGGAGACCAAGCAATATTAGAAGAAGTAAAACCTATATGTACAGATTTTACTTTTGGAGCAAATGCTAAATTTCATTACAACAAATTCTTTATCCAATCAGGATTGAATTATAGCAATTATGGTGAGCAACGACTTTATCAGAATAATATTGAAATGCATGACACCAGTGGTGGATTCTATACATACAATATCAATTCATACATAACTTACGACACTATAGGTTGGGTTGATGACCCACTTCAACCTGGTGGTATTTCTCCTGTATTGAGTGCAACATTAAACTCTGATACAGTAGGAAAACATTGGAATTCTCAAGATAGTATTTATTATGATTTTAAGAAATATTCAGTAAAAAACAGATATAGATATATTGAAATACCTATAATGTTAGGCTATAAAATGGAACATAAAAACTGGAGTATATCATTAGCAGCGGGTATAAGCTATGGTTTTAAAATTGCAGAACAAGGAAAATATATTAACAATGGTATTCTTAATACTGCTTTTAATTCTTCATCTCCATATTCCGGTTTTATAACAAATGGCATTGTAAGTTTAGGTGTTTCTTATAATTTAACTAACAAAATTTCTATAATTTTGCAGCCAACCTATAAAACCAATCTACAAGAGTTAAACAATATATCAGCTTCATATCATAATGTGTCTATGCGTATGGGTTTAAACATTCTATTGTAACAATTTATGCATTTATTTAGATTACTTATTTTCTTTGGAATTTCATTTTCCATATATGCAAATAATGCATATTCTCAGATAATACTTGGTGGACAAGTAAGAGATAATGTAACTTTTGTTGGTGTTCCAAGCCATCAGCTTACAATAATAGGTGATACAACTTATCAAAACACAGCCTCTTATAGCAAAACAATCTATACCGACAATCAAGGATACTTTTCCGACACATTATATTTAATATCAGGTCCTGCAAAATATTATGTAATTACACTAGACTGTTCACAAAATCCTGTTATTGATTCATTTTTAACAGTCTTTCCCGCCACAGTAACTCTTGATATTTGTACCGGAGGAATAAATATGTGTTTATCTGACTTTATTGCATATTACGATTCTGCAGACTTTCAGCTTATACATTTTTATAATCTATCTTCATCCAATTCCACTTCCTATTTTTGGGATTTTGGTGATGGAAATTATGCTGTTGCTCAACACCCCGACCATCATTATAACTTAGGCAGTTATAATGTTTGCTTAACCGTAACAGACTCTATATCCAATTGTTCAGATATTTATTGCGATAGTATTACAATTAGTCCTTCTATGAATTGCAAAACAAATTATACATATTCTTTAATAGGGCAAAAAAAATATTCATTTGTTGCAAACATAAATAATATTTATCCGACTCTTTACGATTGGGACTTTGGTGATTATACTTACGGTAATGGAAAAAATATTGTACATCAATTTCAACAACCTGGTAATTATACTGTTAAACTGACAAGCACTTCTTTTCATCCTCAAACATTAGACACCTGTATATCACACTATCAACAAGTTATCCAAGTAAGCGGCTCGCCAACAGCTGGAGTATGGGGACAGGTATTTGCTGATTCTTCAATTGTCGATCATGGCATAGTATATTTATATTCTTATAGTCAAAATAATAGCACATTTAACCTTATTGATTCCACAATAGTTTTAAGTATTGATAGTTTAAATATTAGCTACTATCTTTTTGCAAATCTAAATTATGGTAAATATGCTACTTACCTGAAATTACAGCCAAACTCTATTTACAATCAAGACTACGGACCTTCATATTCAGGTAATACAATTTATTGGAACAATGCTCAAATAGTAAATCTAAATCAACCCAGCACCAATCTTCCTATCAATCTAACACATTTGTATAAACAGAATGGAACTTCGAGCATTTCAGGACACGTTTATCAAGGCAGTAAAGCAAATGTGGGCGATCCAATAGCAAATATGCCTCTTTTCTTACTTGATAATGCCAATGTAATTATAGATTTTCAATATAGCCATTCTGATGGGAGTTATAATTTTCATAACTTAAATCCACAAAAATATTTTATTTACAGCGATGCTATTAATCATAGTATTTATCCTGCTGATGCCATTATTACTTTGCAAAACCAAAATATTCATAACATAGATATTTACGTAGGATCCTCTACAGTTACTTCAATAAAGGATAAAAATCTACCAAAAGATTTCAAAATTTTCCCAAATCCGACATCAAAAGAATTAAATATAAACTTTTCTAGCCCACAAGAACAAATTATCAATTACGAAATCACTGATTTATTGGGGAAAAAGGTATTCTCATCCTCAGCTAAAATACGAGCCGGATTTAATAATTTTAAATTTAATATTGATAATTTGAATACTGGTATTTATCTCTTTTTAATTAAATCAACAAACAGAACTCTCTTTAGAAAAAAACTAATTATCAACTAATAATCGTTGATTTTGAAACAAAAAATTGAGCCAAAACCTTCTTAAAATTCTCTTACCTTTGTCAAATATTAAAATAATTATATTTACATGAGTAAACCCTTAATTTTAGTTAGCAACGATGATGGATATCAGGCTCCCGGTATTCGCTTTTTAATAGAAATTGCTAAAACAATTGGTGAAGTTGTAGTAGTTGCTCCACAGACAGCACAATCGGCTATGAGTCATGCTATTACAATTAAAACGCCATTATTATACAAGACTGTTGAAATATCTGATAATTACAGAGAATATAATCTGAATGGAACTCCTGTTGATTGTGTAAAATTTGCTATACATCAGCTTATGGACAGAAAACCTGATATTGTTATTTCAGGGATAAATCATGGATCAAATGCTTCAATAAATATAATCTATAGTGGCACAATGGCAGCAGCAACAGAAGCAGCCATGGGAGGAATTCCTTCTGTTGGTTTTTCCATTCTTGATTATAACGAAGATGCAAATTTTGATTATGCTAAAGATTATATTATTAAAATAATCAATAAGGTTTTGGACGATGGCCTGGCAGAAAACACAGCACTTAATGTAAATTTTCCAAAACCTGATAAAGGTAAGTACAAGGGTTTAAAAGTCTGTCGCCAAGCAAAAGCATATTGGAAAGAAGACTTTGATGAGCGTTTCGACCCAAGAAATGGAAAGCCTTACTATTGGTTAAAGGGAACATTCACAGTTCACGAAGACAATAATACTACTGACGAATGGGCTCTTAAAAACTATTATGTATCACTCGTACCCATTCAATTTGACTTTACAGCCTATAATAAAATTGATGAACTAAAATACTGGGAAACACTATGATGAAATTTCTTAAAAAAGATTCTTATATCACCGGAGGAATATTAGCTGCTATTACACCTTTTATTATTTATTTTATTCTTGAAGCAACGGTGGAAAAGCTAAGTGCTATTTTAACAGAAGGCTTTCCTCTTATTAAAGAACATAATATACTATTAGTTAGCGTATTCCTAAATATGGTTATTTTCTATTCATATATTCACAAAAAAGAATATGACAAGAGTGGAAGGGCTGTTTTATTGGTAACTTTCATTTATACAGCTATTTACCTTGTATGGAGATTTAAAGAATTATCCTTCTAAACACAATAATGAAATATTTCTTAATAGCAGGTGAGACTTCAGGAGATTTGCATGGTTCAAATCTTATTACCGCAATAAAATCAATCGATAAAGATTCTGAGTTTAAATTTTGGGGTGGAGATTTGATGTCTAAAGCGACAGATTCACAGCCACTAAAACATATTAACGAGCTTGCTTTTATGGGTTTCTGGGAAGTTCTGATTAATATTAAAGATATAAAAAATAATTTCAAAATTTGTAAAAATCAAATTGAGGCTTTTTCTCCTGATGCTGTAATAATGATTGATTATCCTGGTTTTAATTTACGAATTGCCCCATTTGTAAAATCGCTTGGAATTAAGACTTATTATTATATCTCTCCGAAAGTCTGGGCGTGGAAAAAAAAGCGAGTTTTCAAAATCAAAAAATATATTGACCAACTATTTACAATACTACCTTTTGAAACAGAATTTTATAATAAATATAATTATAAAGTCAACTATGTTGGTAATCCAATAATGGATGAGATTCAATATTTTAAGGACAATAATTCTATTTCTCCCAAAAAAACAATTGCAATATTACCAGGAAGCCGGCATCAGGAAATAAAACGAATGTTGCCAACAATGATTAAAGTGGCTAGAAGCTATAAAGATTATAAAATAGTAGTAGCAGGAGCACCTAATTTCGATAAAGAATACTATAAGAATATTGTGGGTGATAATGATTTTGAAATTTTATTTGACAAAACATATTCAATACTGTCTTCTTCAGAAGCTGCATTAGTAACATCGGGTACTGCTACTTTAGAAACAGCACTGCTAAATATTCCTCAGGTAGTTTGCTATATGGCTAATCCGATTTCTTATATAATTGCAAAGAATTTAGTCAAAATTAAATATATTTCGCTGGTAAACTTAATAATGAATAAAGAAACTGTTGTAGAACTTATTCAAAATAATTTTAATACAACAAAAGTTAAAAGCGAATTAGACAAAATACTTATAGGAGGCGATAATAGAGATAAAATATTACAAGATTATAGTAAACTACAACAGTTAGTTGGAAAATCAGGAGCTTCCAAAAGAGCAGCAATATTAATGGTAAAAGATCTAAAATAATAGAGTGGTGAGAGGTAATAAAATATTTATAATCTTATTTTTTCAACTCTTTGTTTTAGAAAATCTCTATGCGGTAAAGTTGGATATAAATATTTACAATTCATTTGAAATTACATCAATTGATTTCAATCCACTTACCGGTAAATACACTCTTGAAGCAGATGAAAGCATAATAAGAAATTTTAATAAACAAGATACTGTAAACATAACACCTTTTAAAGATTCCATATTGCTACAAATAAATCATCATAATATTGGTGTTTACAAAACTGTAAGTTTTTACGGAAGAGGATTTATCAATGCTTTTACACTTAGCGCAACACATAAAAAACTCCCAAGCAGATCTTATGATGATAATCTGAAGATTAAAAATATTGCTGGTAAATTACAATTAATTAATAATGTAGAATTAGAGCATTATGTTGCTGGTGTGGTACAATCAGAAGGAGGTGGAAGCAGCGACGATATCCAGTTTTTCTTTGTTCAGGCAATTTCATGTAGAACTTATGCGCTGGTAAATTATCTAAAGCATACAATTGATGGCTACAATCTTTGCGACGAAGTTCATTGTCAGTATTATACCGGCAGATGTGAAAACTCAGATATTACCAGAGCCGTGGCTCGTACCAGTGGCGAAGTAATAGTTGATAGTAATTATAGAATGATTTCTGCAGCTTTTAGTTCCAATTGTGGAGGAGAAACTGTTAATTCTGAAGATGTTTGGTCATTACCAACGTCATATTTAAAATCTGTAGAAGATACTTTTTGCACATCAATGTCAAAAGCAAGATGGGAGATAAAATTACCAAAAGAAGACTTTTTAAACACTTTGAGTATAGCATATAATTTCCCTATAAATGATTCCGCTACTGTAGATAGCGCATTAAACTTCACTCAAAAACATCGTAAAGTATTATTTATCAATAATATACCATTAAAACTTATTAGAAAGGAATTTGTATTGAGATCAACATTTTTTTCAACAGAAACTAAGGCAGATACTACCTATATTCATGGTCGTGGTTTTGGTCACGGAGTAGGTCTTTGTCAACAAGGTGCAATTAAAATGGCAGAATTAGGTTTCGATTATCACGATATAATAAAATTTTACTACAAAAACACTCATATAGTTCACTACTCAGAGCTTAAATATAATTTTATGCCACAATTCTAGCACTAATTTCCAAACTCTAATTCAATAGCAATTTTAAGTCGCAGCATTGCCTCCTTTACTATAGCCCTTGACGTCGCAACGTTTATTCTTACATATCCATCACCTCCGGGACCAAAAATCACTCCTTTATTAACGCCAAGTTTTACCTTATTAGTAAAAAAATCAGACAGACCTTTACTTGTAAAATTAAATGCTTTCATATTAAGCCACAATAAATATGTGGCCTCCGGTTTTCTCAACTCTATTTGAGGAATATTTGTACTAATAAAATTAACTACGTAATCAATATTTTCATCTATATAACTAACTATTTCGTCGACCCATTGGGCTCCTTCTTGGCTATAAGCAGCTTCAGCACCAACAGTTCCAAAGATATTCCCTTGAAGTAGATGATACGCTTCCAACTCTTTATTATATCTCTTAAGATTTTTATCATTTTGAATAACAACAAAGGAAGTTGAAAGTCCTGCCATATTAAAAGTTTTACTTGGAGCCATAATAGTAATGGTTATTTCGGCTGCCTTTATAGATATTGAAGCAATTGGTATATGTTTATGAGGACTAAAAACAAAATCCGAATGTATCTCATCACTAAAAATCAATATGCCGTGAGTATAACAAATATCAACTAATTGTTGTAACTCATATTTTTTCCAAGCTCTTCCAACCGGATTATGAGGATTGCTTATAATAATTGCTTTAGTTTCATTATCAATAATGTCTTTCAAATTATCAAAATCCATTGAATAAAATTCATTATTAACAGTAAGAGGATTATAAACCAGCTTTCTTTTATTTTCTTTTATTGTTGTAAAAAAAGGGAAATACACAGGAGGTTGAACTATTACTTTATCTCCAGGATTTGTAAATGCTGTCATCGCCATCATCAAACCTGATACAACACCTGGGCTAAAAGTAAGTTGAGCAGAATCAACATCCCAATCATATCTGGTTTTTAACCAATATTTTATAGCATTATTATATGATTCAGGGCGGAAATTATATCCTAAAATTGGGTGTTTTATTCTTTTTTCCATTGCATTAAGAATAAAAGGAGGAGTATTGAAATCCATATCTGCTACCCACATAGGAATTAAATCATCTGTCCCGAAAACCTCTTTTATTAAATCATATTTTACTGAATTAGTATTTTTTCTATCAACGATATTATCGAAATTATATTTAATCATATTTTACCATTTTAACTACCCCATTCATCTCTGTCTAAACTCCTATATTGTATTGCTTCAGAAAGATGGTCGTTATTAATATTACTTGATGCATCGAGATCTGCAATAGTTCTCGATACTTTAAGTATCCTATCATAAGCTCTTGCCGATAAGCCAAGTTTTTCCATTGCCATCTTCAATAATTCTTGACCTTCATCATCAATAACACAATGTTCACGAAGTAATTTAGGACTCATTTGAGCATTAGCATAAACACCTTCTACATCTTTAAACCTTTCTTCTTGAATTTTTCTTGCTGCTATAACTCTTTTTCTAACTTCACTACTTTTCTCAGATTTACGAATCTTAGACAATTCTCTAAAAGGTACCGGTGTCACCTCCACATGTAAGTCAATTCTATCTAATAAAGGTCCCGAAATTTTATTCAAATACTTCTGTACAACTCCCGGACCACAAACACAAGCTTTCTCAGGATGATTATAATATCCACATGGACAAGGGTTCATGCTTGCAATTAACATAAAGCTAGCAGGATATTCAACAGTAAATTTAGCTCTTGAAATAGTAATTGACCTATTTTCCATTGGCTGCCTCATTACTTCCAAAACAGTTCTTTTAAATTCTGGTAATTCATCTAAAAACAGTACTCCATGATGAGCTAAAGAAATTTCGCCAGGCTGCGGATAAGTACCCCCTCCTACTAATGCTACATCACTAATAGTATGATGCGGGGAACGAAATGGCCGTACAGATATCAATGAATCGTTGGGCGACATAAGGCCTGCAACAGAATGAATTTTGGTTGTTTCAAGAGCTTCATAAAGATTTAATGGTGGCAATATAGAAGGTAACCGTTTTGCCAACATCGTTTTCCCTGAGCCGGGAGGTCCAATCATAATTGCATTATGACCACCGGCAGCAGTAATTTCTAAAGCTCTTTTTATATTTTCTTGTCCCTTTACATCCTCAAAATCAAATTCGTAATTGTCAAGACGGTTAAAAAACTCATCTCTAGTGTCAATAGCAAACTTTTCAAGATATTCTCCTTCATCGAAAAACTTAACAACTTCTTCTAAATTTTCAGCTCCGTAAACATCAAGATTATTAACAATAGCAGCTTCATTGGCATTTTCTTTTGGTAAAATAATTCCTTTAAAACCTTTCTCTCTCGCTTCTATAGCTATTGGCAATGCACCCTTTATCCTTTTAAGGCTTCCATCAAGACTCAATTCTCCCATAATAATATAATCAGAGAATTTATCAGAATTCACCTGTGTAGAAGCGCCTAATATTCCAAGTGCAATTGGTAAATCATAAGCAGAACCTTCTTTTCTAATATCAGCAGGAGCCATATTAATAACTATTTTCCTTCCAGGCATTTTATAATTATTATTTATTAAAGCGGTATGTATCCTCTGCTGACTTTCTTTCACAGCATTATCAGGTAAGCCTACCATATGCATATTTATACCCTTGCTTATGTTTACTTCAATAGTAATGGTAATAGCATCAATTCCGTGTAAAGCTGCACCATAAGTTTTAACTAACATCTAATTTTTTATTTTATTTATTATTTGCGTTCAAAGTTAATAATAAAAAATGAAAATAATTTCATCAATTAATATTTATTTAAAAATTCCTTTATAATACAGGTATATTCTGATTGCACTTTGGAAAGCAAATAACATTAAGAAAAGACTTAAATTTTGGTAAAAAACATTTTTAGAACAATACAATCTATCAATAAAAAAGGCTATCTCAAAAAAGACAGCCTTATAATTTCCAATTACCACACAAAATTAGAATGGTAAATCATCAGTAGGTTCTGGGGGTGGAGGCAATTCACTTCCAGAAGGTAAAGGAGGATTTTCAGAAGATGATGCTCCAGCCTTACCTTCTATTTTCCATGCTTTAACATTGGTGTACCAGCGTCCATTATATTCTCTTGATTCTATATCAAAGCTAACACTTAGCTCACTTCCAATAGCAAACGAGTTTAAAGAATCGGCTCTATCACCCCATGCATCTATGCAAACTTTTTTAGGATATTGTTCATCTAAAGTCTCAATAACAAAAGATTTTTTTCTCCATTCATTACCATTTTTTCCTTGCCCTGTTTGCTCAGGCAATAATTCAATAAGTTTTCCTGATATTTCCATTATTCTTCTATAATTACAATTTTCTCTATTTTATCTCCAGCTCGTATATCATCTATAACCTCTAATCCTTCATATACTTTACCAAAACAAGTATGATGACGATCTAAGTGAGCTGTATTTTCTCTACTATGACAAATAAAGAACTGAGAACCTCCTGTATCACGTCCGGCATGAGCCATTGATAAAACACCTCTATCATGATACTGATTATTTCCATCTAATTCGCACTTAATAGTATATCCGGGACCACCGGCTCCTGTACCATCAGGACAACCACCCTGAATTACAAAATTAGGTATAACTCTATGAAAAGTTAAACCATCGTAAAAACCCTCTTTTGAAAGTTTAATAAAATTTGCCACCGTTCCCGGAGCATCTTCTTCGTAGAAATTAACCTTCATAAGGCCTTTTTCTGTGTAAATTTCTGCTTGTTTCATTGTATTAAATTTATAGTACTATTTCTAATGTAAAATCTGTTGATTCTATGGCTACTAAAAACCTTTTCTTTCCTCTTAATTGTTTGACTATTCCTTTATATCCTTTAAAGGTTCCTGAAGTAATATTTACTCTATCTCCTAACTTAACTTTCCTATTACTAATCTGGAATTCAGTTTTATTAAGAATTAATTTTCTAATTAAGTCAATATCTTTTTGTCGTATTATTGCCGGTTTACCCGAAAATCGAACATAAGTAACAACACCCGGTGTTTGAATTACATCATAAATTTCATGATACTGAATAAGAACAAAAATATAAGATTTAAAGATTGGCTCTTCTAGTTTTTTTATCCTATCTGAATATTTTCTATGAACAGTATTCATAGGCAGATAACAAACAAAACCATCTCTTTCTAGTAATTCTTTAACTTTTCTCTCATGCTTTCCCTTAACGTAAAAAACATGCCAATTATAATTTTTATCTTTTTCCCGAATTTCTAATTTAGAACTTTCAGAATTTACCTCTTGTCCTTCAACTAGCATAAATTATTCTACAGTTACAGATTTAGCTAAATTTCGTGGTTGATCGACATTGCAATCACGCATTACTGCGATATAATAACTAAATAATTGAAGAGGTATCGTTGCAACTAAAGGTACTAATAATTCTTCCACTTCTGGAATTTCTATAACATGGTCAGCCATGTTTCTTACTTCAGTATCTCCTTTAGTCACAATAGCAATTACCTTTCCTTTTCGAGCTTTCACTTCTTGTATATTACTTACCAATTTATCGTAATGCCCCTTTTTGGGTGCAATAACAATCACCGGCATTTGCTCATCAATCAAAGCAATAGGACCATGCTTCATTTCAGCAGCTGGATACCCTTCGGCATGAATATATGATATCTCCTTTAGCTTCAACGCACCTTCCAAGGCAACAGGGAAATTATACCCACGACCTAAATAGAGAGCATTCTTTGAATCTTTATATAACAAAGCTACTTCTTTTACAAAATCGTTAGTCTTAAGTACTTCTTCTATTTGATTTGGTATAGCATCTAATGCATTAAGTAATTGCTGATGTCTAGAATTAGTAATGCTTCCTTTTTCATGAGCAATCATAAGCGCCATCATTGTTAGCAATGTAACCTGAGATGTAAATGCTTTAGTAGAAGCAACACCAATTTCTGGTCCGGCATGAGTATAAGAACCAGCATGAGTTTCTCGTGGAATACTTGAACCCACAACATTACAAATTCCTAAAATAGTGGCACCTTTTTCCTTGGCCATCTTTATAGCAGCAAGAGTATCAGCTGTTTCACCAGATTGTGAAATTGCAATTACCACATCATCCTCTGTAATAATAGGATTACGATATCTAAACTCAGAAGCATACTCAACCTCAACAGGAATCCGCGTTAATTCCTCAAATAAATATTCTCCTACTAATCCGGCATGCCATGATGTACCACACGCAATCATAAGAATACGTTTAGCATTCATCAACTTATTCTTATACTCGGTAATTCCTCCCAAATTAACAATTCCTTGTCCAAGACGAAGCCTTCCTCGCATTGTTTCTCGAATTGAAATTGGTTGTTCAAAGATTTCTTTTAGCATAAAATGCTCATATCCTCCTTTTTCAAGAGCATCAAGACTCATTGTAAGCTCTTGAAAGTATGGAGTATGAATAATATTCTTTACACTTTTAAGTATAATATCCTTTCCCTTTTCCAAAATTGCCATCTCTCCATCTTCCATATAGATAACTTTCCGAGTATATTCTACTATTGGAGTAGCATCAGAAGCAACATAAAAATCATTATCCCCGATACCAATAACCATAGGACTACCATTTTTTGCTACTATAAGTTTATTTGATTCATCTTTTGAAATAACAGCAATAGCATAAGCTCCAACAACCTGATTTAAAGCAACACGAACAGATTCTGCCAAGTCTAACTTTTCATTATCTTGTATATCTTCAATAAGGTGAATTAATACTTCAGTATCTGTTTCGCTTAAAAATTTGTGCCCTCTACTTATTAATTCTTCCTTTAAACTAACATAATTCTCAATAATTCCATTATGAATAATTGCTAAATCTTGGTTTTGAGAAAAGTGAGGATGAGCATTTTCATCATTAGGCTGACCATGTGTAGCCCATCGGGTGTGAGCTATACCGATGGTTCCGTTAATATCTTTATTTTCTACAAAGTCCTCAAGTTGATTCACTTTTCCTTTACGTTTGTATAAATTCAATTTACCATTTAATATGGCTACACCAGAGCTATCATAACCTCGATATTCCAGTCTATGAAGTCCTTTAATAAGTATTGGATAAGCTTGCTTATCCCCTACATAAGCTACAATTCCACACATAGTTAATTAATTTTATTAGTGATTTATTAATTTTTATGGTATTACATCAGTATAATAAAGCCTTAGTTTTGTATTATCGGATGTTGTTTTGTTTCCATTTAATATTAATCTATTAGCAATAACAGACTCTCCTGCAATTATTAATCTAAGTCCATAAATCTCTTTTGATTCCAAGAGTAATTGCTGAATAGTATGAGTAATATTAAAGACATATTGATTACCACTTTCTTTATAAGCACCACCATAAAATCCGGCACCCTCTAAATAATCTGTTAAGAAAATATTATTTCCTTTGCTATCTATTCCTACTACACTAATCTTATATGGAGCTGGATAAGATAAAGTATCACTCTTATCAGAAACTTGCACTATCAATTCAGCCTTATGTATAGCTAACTGATTTTCTTTCTTCAAATTATCAATAAAAGGGAAATCTAAATAGGTTCTGACTCCAGCCATAGATTGTAGATAAAGCTCAGTCATTCCTAATGTGGTATCATTATTTATTACTTGATTTATAAAATCTTGGTTTGCATCCTGATAATCAAAATGATTAAAATTATTGAAGTAAGCACAATTTTGATTTATTAGAAAATGTTCATAAAGGCTATCTTCATCATCATTGTGATAATAAAGTGTTAATCGGCTATAATTCGATAATAAATCAACATACGCAAAACCTCCACCATTGAGTATCTTATCAGTAGTAATATATAATCCTTTTAAATATTTCAAAAACTCTTCATTATTACTCAACTCTGATTGACCAGATAAGCTAACAATTTCGTCGCCAAAACTTTTATTCAAAGGAATACGTAAATGTGGTTTTGCTTTACCTCCTAAAATAAAAACAGAATCTGTTAAATTAAAAACTATATCATCATCGAAAAGAGGAGTAGCTTGATAAGCTACTGTATAATTGGAATAATAGCTTGTATCAAAATACATATCTTCATCCAAACGATACACTTTAAGTCGCTGAACAGCATTGGTATCACCATAGAAACCAACATAATCAATACCCAAAATAATTGAATCGCAAACTGGATTTGTTCCAAAGTCTAAATCATTATTTGCCAATCGCAATTGTGTATACAAACTAGCTACTGATGATCCGAAATAAGGGTCGTTAATACTTCCTAATACCTGACTCTTAGTACCTGTTGTTGGTACTGAATCTATAATGTAGCTATGTGTTTGAATGGTAACAGTATCGGTAAAATGCACATTCAATTCTTCGCCGGGAAGAGCAACAACATTTTGTCCAATATCTTCGGGTTTTTCACAGCTATACAATACAACTGCTGACAATAATATCATCAGCAGTCCTCTAAAATTATGTTTCAATTTCAAATTAACCTTCAAGTAATTCATCATAAAATTCATTATATGTTTTAGCGCAATCGTCACCTTCAACATATGGTAATATTCTTTTACCGCTGGCCTTAGCATATTCTTCTACTTCAGAAGGAATTTCTTTTTCACCAAAAATAAGCACATCAGACATATCGATTGCACTTTTCATCATGCCAACGTATGTTTTTTCATTATAGTGTAATGTTTCTTCACTATTTAGACCTTCATGCACTAATTTATCCACAAATTTAGAGTCTAATTTATCATCAAAGCCATCATTATATAATGAAAGAACAATTTTAGATTCATTAAAAAGGGGATTATCTTGGAAAATCTTTCTTAAATACATAGGTACTAAACTGCCAAACCAACCATGTACATGAATAATATCAGGCGCCCATCCTAATTTTTTTACTGTTTCTATAACTCCTCGTGCATAAAAAATAGCTCTTTCATCATTATCTTTAAAAAACTTATTTGTTTTTGAATGAAATATAAACTTACGATGAAAATAATCTTCGTTATCAATAAAGTAAACCTGCATTCTTGCAGATTGTATTGAAGCAACTTTAATAATCAATGGATGATCCATATCATTGATTATAAGATTCATACCAGACAACCTAATTACTTCATGAAGCTGATGTCTTCGTTCATTAATAACGCCAAAACGTGGCATAAATGTTCGTATTTCCTTTTTACTTTCTTGGGTAAATTGTGGCAATTTGCGCCCTATCAATCCCATGTGTGATTCAGGTAAATAGGGTGTAATTTCTTGAGCTACGTAAAGAATTTTTGGCTTGTCCATGAAGTGTATTATTTATCTATATTTTAATACTGCAAAAGTACTAAAAATTTATAGTTTTAACAAATTATTCATATTCCAATATTTTGAGGTGTTAATTAAGTCAATACCTTTGCCTCACGTTTTTATTTAAATGTTTTTAAAATAATACTATGAAAATAGCTAAAAGTAAAAAAGAATTAATAGCTTTTATTGAGAATGACCGAATTAATAGTAAAAAAATTGGCTTTGTGCCAACAATGGGTGCTTTGCATAAAGGACATTTGACATTAGTGGAAAAATCAATTTTTGATAATGACATTACTGTGTGCTCAATTTTTGTTAATCCAACTCAGTTCAACAATCCTGAAGACCTTACGAAATATCCCCGACAACTACAAGATGACATTGCTTTATTAGAATCTGTAAATTGTGATTATCTTTTTGTACCAGAAGTAAATGAAATGTATGCGAAAAATGAAAATCCTATAAATTTTAACTTTGGGAAACTGGAAATGGTAATGGAGGGCCCCAATAGGCCAGGCCACTTTCAAGGTGTAGCTACAATAGTGAAGAAATTATTTGAAATAATAAATCCAGATAAAGCTTATTTTGGGGAAAAAGATTATCAGCAATTAATAATTATTAAATCTCTTACAAAACAATATAATCTAAGTCCTGAAATAATCGGTTGTGAGATAGTTAGAGAGGCTGATGGCCTTGCCATGAGCAGCAGAAACCAAAGGCTTAATGAAACTCAAAGATTTGAAGCTCCGTTTATTTATCAAACATTAAAAAAAGCAAAAACCAAAGTTAAAAAAATTACCGTTAAAGACCTCAAATTATGGGTAAAAGAAGTGATAAATAATAATCCTATAATGGAATTAGAATACTTTGAAATAGCAAATGCTGTTGATTTGCAACCGATAAATAATTGGAACGACTCTATAAGTGTGATGGGATTTATTGTTGTTAATGTGGGTGGTGTAAGACTTATAGATAATATAAAATTAATTTAAAATTACGTAACTACTCAGCAGCTATTGAAAATCATAACTAACTAAATTTTAATAAGTTTTGTCATGATTTTGGTGCTTCGCAAACCAAAATCCCGCCAAAACCACATTTTATTTAACATTTTACCCCTTGCTAAAGCATGGGACTATTGTAATCCACTTAATAAACCTGCTGAGTAATAAGAAAATTACACCCACAGCAAGAGGCTGGTAGATAAACCAATTAACATTACGGCCTTCATTCTTAAGCTAAGATTATGAAAATCTTCTTCATCTTTAGCTTTTCTAAGTTTTGGTATTAGGTAAATGTAAACTATAAGATGAATAATAATGAAACTAAGTCGAAACATTATATTTTGTGATGAATAAATCTGGAAAAGGAAAATAAGTAAAGAAAAAACCACTAGCAAAATAGTTAAGCTTCTAATAAGCACTTTGTGTGTTGCTAGCGCAGCCCAAGTTTTGCAATTGGAAGATAAGTCTGATTTTTTATCCTCTCTATCTTTTATTATCTCTCTAATAAGATTAGAAATAAAGGCGAATAATGAGAAAAAGAAAATAGTAAAATGCATTTCTTTCAATGAATAATTAAACATAATACCATTATTCGAAACATCCATAATACTATAATACCAAACCAAAGCAGGCACAAGAGCGGTTACTAATGACACTACAATATTTCCAAATAACTTCCTACATTTCCATCTGTACGAGTACATTAAAATCATGCCCAAAACTATAAATTGAAATATAGCATTTCCAAAAGCACCGATTAGCCAAGCAGCATAAACAGAAGATAATACCCCTAAAGAACTGCTAACAATAAATAAGATATTCGCACTTTTAATGCTAATCAAACCACTTACAATTGGACGCTTAGTGATTTTATTATTAGAATCAGCCTCAACATCTCTTATATCATTAATTATGTTTCCGGCGGATGCAACAAACACACTTGAAAGTAATAAAATAATAAAGGTGTAATTATCAAGACGATAAACAAAGTTAGCCTCGTTTAAAAAATAATCCATAATGACATACTTGATAATAATTTCTGTAATAATTATTGTCACTAAATTACGCCAACGGATTAATTTTAATAAAGCTATCATCTACAAATTACCAATTATAAGCATCATTATTCATCCATTTACGATGTAACTTTAGAGTTTGCTCTATTATATCTCTGGCACATCCTTCACCACCCTTCTTATCAGATATATAATCAGATATTTCTTTTATTTCTGTAGCTGCATCAGCAGGACATACTGCTACTCCGGCATTTCTCATAACCTCGTAATCAGGAATATCATCTCCCATATATATTATTTCTTCATCATTAATATCATACTTTTCTTTCAATTCTTCATACACTTTCAACTTGTTTGATACACCTAAATAAACATCCTTAATATTTAATCCATAAAGACGTTTATACATTCCCTCTGCCTTTGCACCAGAAATTATTACAACTCTATATTCCTTTTTAACAGCAAGTTGCATGGCATAACCATCCTTTACATTTGTTCTTCTTAAAAAGCCTCCCTCCTCTGTTAACAGTACCATGCCATCAGAGAGAACACCATCAAAATCAAAAATAAAAGTATTTATCTTGCTTAGTTTAGCTTTGTAATTTTTCATTAATTATTGTTTTGTTGTTTGTAAATTATTTTGGACATCAGTTTATAAATTTTAGCATAATCTGTATTATCAGCAAGGCTTTGAATGTGCTTGTCAATTATTAATCTATCATTTCTAACAGCAGGTCCAGTTTGTAGAAGTTTTGGAGACTTTATCATAGTTTTTTTTGCGGTTTCTTCTATCAATGGTCGTAATAAATCGAATGAAATATTATTTTTATCTAATATTTCTTCTCCTATAGCATATAAAGCATTAGTAAAATTACACACAAATACAGCAGATAAATGCAAAATAGCTCTTTCCTTAGAATTAATATCAAATATTTTTTTAGAAAATAGCCTTGCAAGATTTTTTAATTTATAAATATTATTTTCGGTATTTGCTTCAATACAAATTGGTATTGTGTCCCAATTAGGTTTATCGTACATATTAAAAGTCTGTAATGGATAAAAAACACCATGATTCTTAATTCCCCTTAACACATCGATTGATAATGAACCACTTGTATGAACAATTAAAGTATTTTGAGGTAAAGAAAATAATTCTAAATCACCAAAAGCTGAATCTGAAATAGATATTACTATCAAATCCAAATCTTTATCAAAACCGGAAATTTCAGATATTGCTGCTGCACCGGTCTTTTTTGCTAAAGTAAGAGCATTATCAAAATTTCTTGAATAAATCTGTGCCACATCAATACCTCTATCGTAAAATGAAATAGCTAATTGTGTGGCAACTTTTCCACTTCCGATAAAACCAACTTTAGAAATTTCTTTATTAGCAATCATTTGGCGAAAATACAAAAAACGTAATTAAGATTAAACTCCACGCAAGATTTAACAATCATCATAATTAAAGCTTTAAAACTTTGAAAAAATACAAGACTATAAAACTCGCCGATATATCCTTCTATTATAAAGACGGGAACAAAGCCGATGCATAAAGATTAACCGTATTATTCATACAATTCGACTTACTATATTATGAATAAACAATGAAAAACAAGGTGCAATGCGGGAAACCCCTCCCAAAATAAGGTCAGATTATTTATGAATAATAAAGGATTAACAAAGCTAACATCTCTAAAGCCGCCCTAAGAGACAAGCTCCTAAAACAAATTTTAAGAGCTCGCTCAACCAAACAGCTATTATGCGAAAAACAGATGTATATTCTATGTGAAAGGTAAAACCAATCCTACCGTAAATGGATATAATTCAGGACCTTTTCCTTTTCTAAACATTTCGATAATTGAATAATTAGCATAAATATTTAATGGACCCCAACCAATACGTGCTGTAGCATCTAAGCGGAAAGGCTGTAAGTAAAAACTATCATATTCTTTTGGTTTATTTGTACTACCATTATTTTTATATACTTGTTTTGAATGCGATCCTAATCTTACTCCGCCAACTACGCCGGCAGATATATGAATGCTATTTGTGTTGTGATATGGGTTTGTTTGAAATTCTAAAATTACCGGTACTACTAAATAACTTGCTGTAAGTTTACTTTTAGTATATGCTCTGTTAGGATTATTGTCAAAATAACCACCCAATTCATTGCTGTCATTAGTAAGAATAGTATTATTAGCAAATCTATAGTTGTACCATTGAATACCCATACCCGTTAGTACGCCAAATTTATTACCTTTCAGATTAAAGCTCTGTTGGAAAAAGTTTATATTGAAATTAGTTGATTTTTCATATTTAAGCTCCATAAATTCATATCCCTTAGGCATATCAATACTGCCAGTTGGTGTTAAGTATCCATTTACTCCTAATTCTAGTCCAGTCCAATTACCTTTGAAAAATTTCCCTCCAGTAGTTCTATGTTTTTCTATACTAATACCATTCTCACCATCAATAATAATAATTTCTTTTTTTCCCTTTTTTGTTTTTAGCCTTATAGTATCCTGATTCTCCGTAACTTCAATTCCATTATGATAATCATCAACCCAAACAGATTCATTAGAATTTATCTTTTTATACTTTGGATTCTTCTTATACTTTAGTGAGCTTGAGCCACTTAAGTCAGCAACAATAGTACTATCTGTATTTAAACTTACATCGCTTGCACCACTAGCTTGCACACTTGCATAAATATTTTGCACCTGAAAAGCATCAAAATCTGAAGCCCCACTTGAATGTAAATAAATACTATCAACTCTACCTGATAAAATTAAATCAGATGCTCCACTTATTTCTGCTGAAAGCTGACTATAATCGAGGCTAATTTTTGCATTTGATGCTCCGCAAAGATGTATATATAAACTATTGCCAGATATCTGGCCTTCGGTATTTACATCACAAGCTCCACTGAAATACAATTCCTCTATTGAAGAAGTTCCAAGTTCTATATCAATTGATTTGTTTTTAAGTCCCTTTACATTAAGCTCTAATAAGCCATCTTGCACTTTATAAGAAAACTTATCGGTATCAAAATCTTTATTTTGTATCAGAATATAACTGCTGTCAGTTTGTACCAAGTTAATGTCAATTTGCTTACCTACTTTAATCTTATTGAAATTATCAGTAGAATATCTATGCTGAGCTATAGCACTTATTGAAAGGCCGAGCAGACAAAATATTAATATATTTTTCATATTAAATAGTTTCTATATTATTATAAATTTAAACGACATTAAATAAAGTAAGCTTACAATCTAATGTTTGTGCGGATAAGACGAAGGTAGTATGATAATGTTACAAATTATTACGTAATTTTACTAAACAAGTTCATAATCTGACACTTCAATATACTCGGGATTCCTATTTGTTGGCCGACTTTCTAATAAAACAATTCTCGAAACAGGAATTTCGATAGGTTCTATAACAGCGAACCTCCTTAGTTGCTTCTGAAAAAATCTTCCACTATTTGTTGTAATAATTCTAGCTAAAGTTATATGTGGAACAAAATTTTGCCTATCAGCAAAAAAATCAAGTTTATCAAATTCATATTGTAATTTTGTTGTAAGCTTTTTAATAAATTCTTCATCCGTTATTCCCCACCATAAAACTTTTGGAGTGTTTTTACTTCCAAAAACTGCCAATTTGGTTATGCTAATATTAAATTTTTCCTGTCTTAGTAATACTAATTCTATTGACTTTTGTAATTTATCTATCCTTCTTGAATCTACTTTACCAAAAAATTTAAGAGTCAAATGCAGCATATCACCATCCACCCATCGCATTTTTGCAAATTCAAATTGATGCTTATATTCAGATAAATATGCATTAATATTCTCATCAATAGGTATCCTAATTGCTAGAAATAATCTCTTAGACATTAGTGTAAATATTAAAAAATTAAAAAACTTTAGAAATGCTATTTTCAAAAAATAAATAAAGCATTAAAAAGTCCACACTCTCTTTTCTTTTAATAAGGACTAATCCTTCGCTTAAAACATCAATAATATGAAGTATTTAAATAAGGAACAAAGATATGTAATACAAACATTATACAGACGAAAAGTATAAAATTTTGAAATAGGTAGTACTTACTATATGCCAGTGAGCGTAAGGAATGATTTGGTTATAATCGCAAATTCACATCACACATACAAAAAGTTGTTGTTGAATATATTACTAAAGAACAATGGTCCTCTTGGTAGATAGTGGGTTATTACAAAAAGATATAAATTATATATAACAGTGTGTACGTTTATTAGTGGGGATAAAACAAAAAAGGATAATATTTATATATATTTATGTCATAAACTAAAACACGAAAATAAGTCTGTAACAGATTCTACTTTAAAAATAAAAGATAAAATCAGCTTTGACCAAAGACCTGAAAAAACAAATACCATAAAAGAATTCATACATTTTGAAATGAATATAATTATAGGTAAAAACAATACTTTACATAATAAGCCAAAGCCAAGTAGAAAATTAATCAACTTGGCTTTGCTTTGATTGAATTAAATTTTTTATTAATACTAAAGAGATATTATGTTGTTAATATTGTAATTATAATTACTAATACCATTGCGATACCATATATCCACATCATGGTACTCTCTTTAATTTTTGTTTCAGTTTTTTCTGCCATGACTAAAAATTTTATAAATTTACACTCTACATTTTACACATTGAGATTTTACAAGTCTCTTAACAAATAGACGATATAATGTTGAAAAATCTTTGTTTTCATAGTCATAATAATTTTTGTGATGGTAAAAATAGCATTGATGAAATGATTCAATCAGCTGTTAATATGAATGTTACGCATTTTGGAATATCTAGTCATGCACCTCTAAAATTCATCAATAAATGGAGTATGAATCATGATGATTTGCAAAAATACTCTGATGAAATTGACAATGCTAAACTAAAATTTGGTAATAAAATTCAAATTTATAAATCTTTAGAAATTGATTATATCGAAGATTTAAGTTATCCTTTTGAATATTTTAAAAAAAAGATTGGACTTGACTACACTATCGGATCTATTCATTTAGTATTAAATAAAGAAAATAAAAAGCTTTGGTTTATTGATGGAAATATAGAAGAATGTCATCAAAATTTTAAAAATGTTTTTGATAGTAACATTTATAAAGCTATTACGTCATATTATTCTCAAATACGCAAAATGATAAAGACACAAAAACCTGATATAATTGGACATATTGATAAAATAGTAATGAATACTGCAAATGTATTTTTTAACGAAAACGAAAACTGGTATCTTGATGAAATTAATAAAACATTGGATGTAGTTAAGAAACATGGTTGTATTATGGAAGTAAATGCCAGAGGCTTATATAAGAACAAATGGAATACTAGCTTCCCTTCTCCTACTATTTTATCTATAGCAAATTCTAAAAATATTCCTATTATTATTACTACAGACGCTCATCATACATCAGAAATTATAGCAAAATATGATGAAACTGCAATAATTGCTAAATCTGCAGGTTATAAACATCAAACAATATATGACAATTACTCTTGGAAAGAAATAAAACTATAAATATATGCAACTAAAAAATATTATTGGAATTTTATTGCTAATAAGCATTTTATCCTCATGTCAAAAAAAATATGAAGAGCTTAGAATTTTACCTTCTAACTCAAACTTTGTAATGACTCTTCAACCTAATATTTTACAAGAAAAAAGTGGCGTCTATAATATTGCAGAAACACAGCTATATTCGAAAATACTCAAGAATACAGATAGTAGTAATTTGGTGATATTTAATAATTTTAAATACGTTTTTGAAAATTATGAAGAAAGTGGAATAAATGTGACAAAACCAATATTCATATTTTCAAGTAGTAGCCATAATGGCTATAATAAAATTTCCGGAATAAATTTTACACTATCTGATAAAGATAAATTTTCTCAATTAATAGAAAAAATTAAAAATAATGCATATGATTCTTTAGAAATCATCAAAGATGAAAATCTAAATATTATGATTTCTAATAAAAATTCATCAAAAATAATTTTAGCTTGGAATAATACAACTGTTATTGGATTAAAAGGTATCAGTGGAAACAATAATCAAACTTCATTAATCAAATATATAAAAGAATTGTTTGAACAAAGCCTAAATAAATCTCTATCTTCGAATAAAGACTTTGTAGATTTTTATGAAAAAAGACAAGATATAAGCTTATGGATAAATTCAAAATTCTATATCGAGCAACTACCGGCTGAATATAAAACAATTGCTAAAATGCAAATGCCAATAAGTATGGATGATGTTTACTTACATTATTTTATAAAATTTACAAAAGGTGAAATAAAATTAAAATCTAAGATGATTTTACCTGAGGATTTGACAAATTTCCTAAAAGATTACCATATTGTAAAACCTCATATCGACACAAAAATGATGAATTTTATACCTTATAATAGTATAATGAACATAAGTTTTGCAATTAATCCACCAGAACTGTTACGAATGATAAGAGACTTATATTCCGAACGTCAGGTAAATACCGAAGGAATGGAAAAATTATTTGAGATGGCTACTAATATGAAAGTAGAGAAACTATTTCATGCTATTTCCGGTGATTTAATTATTAATATTCATGGAGTTAAAATAATTAACAATGTTAACGATTCTATTAATAATAAAAAAGTTAAGTGGATGTTTTCTTCTATTGCAAAATTAGATGATAAATCCATTTATCAATGGCTTGTCAATCAAATTGACTCTAATAAAGATAAAATGACTGATGGTTATTTTGTATTGAATGAAAATAATAATTCATCTCTATACATGTGTTTGAAAAATAATTATGTAATGCTTACCAACGATAAAGCTTTAATAGTGGGATTTAGCAAAGAACATGGACTCGCAAAATCATTAAACGACAGTCCGATTGCTAAAAAAATTAATAACTACTCAGCTTATGCGGAATTTAACCTCGAATATTCATCTTATCCTCAAGATGTTCAACAATATTTTAACAATAAATATGACAAAAAAAACAATATAACTTTTAAAGAAAAAATTTCGCAAGTTAGATTCGAACCTATTGATTCATATACAGCAGAACTAATAATAGAATTTAAAGACAAAACTAAAAACAGCTTAAAACAAATAATGGCCAATTAATACTCATTAATTCATGATTTTAGCTTTGTACTGTAAAACAAAGCCTTATATTGTCGTCAAATCTCAAAGCTTTATTAGTAATTTCGCTAAATGAGTAAGAAATATGAACAATTAATCCATAAAATTGAAATTTTTATACGTAAGTACTATAAAAATCAACTAATTAAGGGTATTATTATCAGTCTATCTTTATGGATTTCATTTTTCTTAATAATAAATTTTCTGGAATATTTCTTTCATTTAGGAAAAACATTCCGTAAAATTTTCTTTTATTTATACTTAGGAGGAGCATTTACAATCTTTATTTTATATATAGCAAAGCCTATAGCTAGTCTAATTAGAATTGGTAATAGACTTTCTTATATTCAAGCAGCTAAAATAATAGGTGAACATTTTTCGGATGTAAGTGATAAATTACTAAATACATTAGAGTTACAACAATTACTTAAAAATACTTCTTCTGATAATATTTTTCTTTTAGAGGCAGCCGTTGAACAAAAATCAGAGAAACTCTCTCCTATTCCATTCCAGTCAGCCATTAAATTTTCGATAAATAAAAAATATCTTAAATTTTTAATTCCACCTTTATTAATAATTGTATTTATAAGCTTTTTTGCACCAAAATACATTACTGAATCTTCAACTAGACTAATAAATTATGATAAAGAATTTATAGAAAAACCTCCTTTTAAATTTGAAATAATAAACAACAAATTAGAGTGCCTACAAGGAGAAAATTTTGAACTAAAAGTAAATATTAAAGGCGATATTATTCCGGATGATATTTTTATTATTATTGATAACTATCCTTTTAAAATTAAAAAAGAAAATAAAATTTCGTTTAAATATTTGTTCAATAACGTTATTGCTAACAAAAGATTTTATTTTAAATCTGGCAAATATAAATCTCAAATTTACGAACTAATTATCGTTCCCAAGCCAAAAATTTTATCATTTAGTATAGAAGCAAAATATCCATCATATATTAACAAAAAAACTAAAACTTTTAAAAATATCGGGGACCTGAGTATTCCGGAAGGTACAAAGTTGAAATGGTATTTCAACACAAAAGACATAACTAATTTGAAAATACTCTTTGCAAAAGATACCATAAATTTATCGGATAAAAATAAAGTAAAAACCCAATACATTTATTTTACTAAAAGCGAAAATTATAATATTATACCACAAAATATATATATAACCAGACCTGATACAATTAATTATCATATAGAAGTTATAAAAGATCAATATCCGCGTATAAAAGTGGATAATTTTAAAGATAGTTTAAATGATAAGATTATTTATTTTCAAGGAATTATAAAAGATGATTATGGTTTTTATAACCTCATCTTTAAATGGAAAAAACAACAAGAAGCCAATTATAACAGTATAGATATTCCAATTCACAAAGGTATAAATCAACAGCGTTTTTATTTTATCTTAGATATAGATAGTATGCCAATAGCACAAGGAGAAAATATTTCATATTTCTTTGAAGTATTTGATAATGATGCTATTAATGGTTATAAATCAAGTAAAACACTTCTTCAGTCTGCAAGAAAAGCTAGTATTATGCAGCTTGATAGTGCAAGAAAAAAAATCGATAATGAATTGAAAGAATCGATGAAAAAAACAATTGAAAAAACAAAAAAAATTACCAAAGAAGTAGAAAAGCTTCAGAAAAAATTCGTGGATAAAAAACAATTGAATTGGCAAGATAAACAACAATTAAAAGATTTACTTAATAAATTAAAACAAATTCAAAATAACATTGAAAAAATTAAAAAAACACATGCTAAATCTCAACAAAAAAACAAAGAATTAAGCAAAGAAGATAAGCGTTTATTAGAAAAACAAAGACAGCTGGAAGAACTTTTTAATAAACTTATGACCCCCGAAATGCAAAAAATGATGATGGAAATGCAAAAAATGATGAATGAAGAATTAAAAAAAGAAGATGCTCAGAAAATGCTTAATCAAATACAAATGGATAATAAAGATTTAGAAAAACAACTAGATAGAGATTTAGAAATGTTTAAGCAAATGGAGTTTGATCAAAAACTACAAGAAGCTATATCACAATTAGATAGTATCAAAACCAAGCAAGATAAAATAAAAGAGGAATTAGGAAAAAATAATAAATCAACAAAAGAAATTACCAAAAAACAAGAAGAATTAAATAAAGAATTTAAACAATTTAAAAATAAATTAGACGAAGCTAAAAAAGCTAATGAAAATCTTGAAAAACCTAACAAAATGGATAATTTTGATAGTGAGAAGCAAGAAATAGAAAATAAAATGGAACAAAGTAAGCAAAGTCTTGAAAAAGGAAAGAAAAAATCTGCTTCCAAAATGCAAAAAAGCGCATCAGAAGCCATGCAAAAATTATCAGATAAATTAAAACAAATGCAATCTGAGATAGAGATGGAATCTAATGCAGAAAACATAGAAGATTTGAAAAATATACTTAATAATCTAATTGAAACTTCGTTCAACCAGGAAAACTTAATGAAAAAAGTTAAATCAACAAATCACACAGACCCTAATTATCCAAGTCTTATAAGATCTCAAAAAAATATTAAGATGGACCTCCTAATGATAGAAGATAGCTTATTAGCATTAAGCAAAAGACAAGCATCTATTTCACCTATGGTAAATAAAGAAATAGGAAATATTAACCTTAATATGGAAAAAACACTTGAATCATTACTCGCCATAAATACTATAGGTCCAACTTCAAAACGACAAAAAGATTATGCTGTTTCTAACCAACAACAAATAATGACTTCTGTAAACAACTTAGCTTTAATGTTATCGGAAGCTTTAGAACAAATGCAAAAACAACAAATGCAATCTAAGAATGGAAAAGGTAACTGTAAAAAACCTAAACCTGGTCAAAGTGGAAATAGTATGAAAAGTATTAGACAAATGCAGGAAGCTCTTAATAAACAGATGAAAAAAATGCAAGAGCAAATGAAAAATGGTAAAGGAAAACAAAAAGGTCCCCAAAAAGGTAATGGTAAACAGGGAAATGGTGGCGAAAAAATGAATGAAGAGTTAGCCAAAATGGCTGCTCAACAAGAAATGATACGACAAAAACTACAATCATATCAGGAATCACTAAAAAAATCTGGCGGTGGTAAACAAGCTCGTGACTTGAATAAAACAATTAAGGATATGGAGCAAAATGAAACTGAATTAGTAAATAGCATTATTCTTAAAGAGAGCTTAATGCGTCAGCAAGAGATACTTACACGTCTATTGGAAGCTGAAGAAGCAGAGAGAGAACAGAAGCAAGAAGATAGGAGAGAAGCAAAAGAAGGCCATGATATTAAAAGAAAATACCCACCAAGTATTGAAAAATATTTAAAGCAACAAAATTCGGAAGTGGAATTATTAAAAACTATTCCCCCAGAAATGAAACCTTTTTACAAAAATAAAGTAAACAAATACTTAGAACAAATAAAGGTTCACTAATAACAAAGTTATTGTTGATAATTGTTTATTAAAATCCAAATTTTCAAAATAATATTTCATAATTTTGGCGAACTAATTAATAATATTATTTAATTCACATTACTCGTATCGGATTGATAATGGAAAGATATTCAAATATAAAATTAAAATCAGTTAAATCTGAACTAAACAAGGTTGTTGCTTTTATTGAAAATATTTGTGACCAACACAATATTTTTAATAATTATTATGGCAATATCGTTACTGCAATTTCAGAAGCTTTTATTAATGCTGTAGAGCATGGTAATAAAAACGATAGCACTAAATCCGTGAAAATTCATTTTGAAGTTCAAGATGATGGATTTGCATTCTGTGTTTCAGATGAAGGTGAAGGTTTTGATTCTAACAATATTGCAGATCCTACAGAAACCGAATCCATATCAGGAACCGGCATCTACCTAATGAAAACTCTAAGTGATGATATTGAATTTCATGATAAAGGTAGAACTGTATGTATGAAGTTCTTAATTTCTAGTATTAATAAAGAAGTAGCTGATAACAGAGTAAATAAATTTAAACAATTTATTAAAAAAGGAGTTAATCAAAAAACAAAAATATAATGCCATCCATACAATTTCTTAATGAAGATATTAAGTATAACATTCCGAAAAAGAAATTACTGAAATCCTGGATTATAGATACAGCCAAAAAAGAAGGACAAAACATTGAATCAATTACTTTTATATTTACCTCCGATAATTTCCTTTATGACCTTAATATTGAATACCTTGACCATAATACTCTAACAGATATTATTACTTTTCAATATAATAACATCGACTCACCTATTCAAAGCGATGTATTTATTAGTATAGAAAGATTAAAAGAAAACGCTAAATTATATAAACAAAAATTACTTGATGAAGTACATCGAATAATAATACATGGTACACTTCATCTTTTAGGTTATAAAGATAAATCAAAAACAGAGAAAGAAGAAATGACATCCAAAGAAGATTATTATCTATCTTTGCGCCCTAAAGAATTATTATCATATTAATTCTGTATTTTTATTAATTATCTGTATATCAATTATATACACTATTATTCCACGTGAAACATGTTTGAAATGTTTGATAAATACGATGTTATTGTAGTAGGAGGGGGGCACGCTGGGAGTGAAGCCGCCGCTGCTGCTGCTAATATGGGTTCAAAAACCTTACTTATTACCATGGATAGACATAAAATTGCCCAAATGTCATGTAATCCGGCAATGGGTGGAATAGCTAAAGGACAAATAATTCGAGAAATTGATGCTTTAGGAGGCCTATCTGGTATAGTAACTGATAAATCTATGATTCAGTTCAGAATGTTGAATAAAAGTAAAGGGCCCGCAATGTGGAGTCCCAGGGCACAATCAGATCGTCACTTATTTACTATGACCTGGTTAGAAGAATTGGAAAAAATACAATTACTAGATTTCTGGGAAGATATGGTTACAGGTTTATTAATGAAAAATAATACAATTGTTGGTGTTTCAACAAGTATGAATCATAATATTTATGCCAAAACTGTAATCCTAACCAATGGAACCTTTCTTAACGGGGTTATACATATAGGTGAAAAAAATTTTGGAGGCGGAAGAATTGGAGATAAAGCTTCTATTGGCATTACAGAAAACTTAATTAAATTAGGTTTTGAATCTGATAGAATGAAAACCGGCACTCCTGTTAGAGTGGATGGACGAACAATTGATTATTCAAAACTGATAGAACAAAAAGGCGATGAAATTCCACAAAAGTTTTCATATTCTAATAAAACTCAAGTCTTAACTAAACAAAGAAGTTGTTACCTAGCTTATACTTCAGAAGAAGTACATAATATATTAAAGACAGGATTTGAATTCTCTCCAATGTTCGTTGGAAGAATTAAAGGAACAGGACCAAGATACTGTCCCAGTATAGAAGATAAAATAGAACGATTTTCTGATAAAAATTCTCACCAATTATTTATTGAACCTGAAGGTTGGAATACTAATGAAGTATATGTTAATGGATTTTCGTCTTCTTTACCAGAAGACATTCAATTAAGAGCTCTAAGAAAAATCAAAGGTTTTGAAAAAGCTAAGATTTTTAGGCCCGGATATGCAATTGAATATGACTATTTTCCACCAACTCAACTTAAAAATACTTTAGAGACAAAAAAAATAAATAATCTATATTTTGCCGGCCAAATTAATGGTACAACAGGCTACGAAGAAGCAGCAGCACAAGGTTTAATGGCTGGTGTAAATGCAACTCTTAAAATTAATAATAAAGAACCGTTTATTTTAAAAAGATCAGAAGCATATATTGGAGTTCTTATTGACGATTTAATTACTAAAGGAACCGATGAACCATACAGAATGTTTACTTCAAGAGCTGAATACAGAACACTTTTACGCCAAGACAACGCAGATATTAGACTTACAGAAAAATCATATAATATCGGACTTGCTGATGAATCAAGATTAAAAGCTGTACAATACAAAATTAAAGAAATAAATAAACTAATTAGGTTTATAAAAACAGAAAGTGTAATGCCAAAAATGCTTGATGAATATTTAAATATTAAAAATTCTCCAGGTTTAAAACAAAAAGTAAAAATATCAAATATATTACTAAGACCTCAAGTACAATTACAAGAGATAATACAATATATTCCATCTCTAAAACAGAAAGTAAAAAATATAAATAAATATAGAAATGAAATTATAGAAGAAGTTGGAATAATATCCAAATACGAAAATTATATTTCTAAGGAAAATGATTTAGCCAACAGAATTTCTAAATATGAAGAAGTATTTCTTAAAGATGATATAGATTATCTATCAATAGAAGCTATAAGTTATGAAGCCAGAGAAAAATTAAATAAAATAAAACCAAGTTCTATTGGACAAGCTTCGAGAATTAGTGGAGTTAGCCCTTCAGATATATCTGTTTTACTAGTCCATATTGGAAAATAAACAAAATCATTAAATCTAAACTAAAACTACTGTTCCACGTGGAATATTAATAAAATAACTTAAAATAAACGCTTTTAAGAAACTTTTATACTTCTGTAGTATGCTATATTAAATTATTAGAGAAAGTTTCTTAAAATAAATATTCTGTATAACTCTGTATATCAGTGTATTAAGTAGTATGATTAAATGAAAAGATTAGAAGCAACTCTATCAGCATATTTTTTTCCTTCTAAATTCAATATGACGACATTCCCATCAATGGAAACGAAATTTCTCACATTTGGATTTAAAAGTAAATTTTCAAAATATAAAGAGTATTCTTTTCCAAAATTTTCTTTTATAATTTTTCTGTCAATACCCCATTTAGTTCTTAAACCTAACATAATATATTCGTTGTATGAATCATCAGTTGATAAAACCTCAATATTATGATACATTTTGTTATCTTTAATATTCTGGATATACTTTGACACAGAATAAGCATTCCATTGTCGTGTTTTAGAATTAAAGGAATGAGCAGAAGGTCCCACACCTAAATAAGGTAGATTCTTCCAATAATTAGTATTGTGTCGACTATAGGTCTTATTTTTAGCAAAATTGGATATTTCATACTGTTCGTAGTGGTGAGTATTTAATAAATCAATTAATAAATTAAAATGTTCTATACTTTCACTATCTGAAGGCATTGGATATCTATTATTACGTATTAAATAATGTAATGTTGTTTTCTCCTCAACTGTAAGTGAATAAGCAGATAAATGTGGAATATTTAAATCAAGAAAATTTTTAATATCATTTTTTAAAATTTCGATATCCATACCTGGAATACCATATATTAAATCTATATTCAAATTATGAAAATCGAAATTGTGAGCCAAATTTACCGATTCAATAGCTTCTTTTGAAGTATGTATCCTATTCAATCGTTTTAAAATATAATCATTAAACGATTGAATACCAATACTTAAACGATTTACACCACAGCTTTTAAAAAATTTAAGTTTTGAAGCATTTATATCATCAGGATTTGCCTCAACACTAATTTCAGCTGAATCACTAATACTAAATTGTTTATAAAGAGTTTTAAATATCTTATCAAAATCACTATTATCTAAAATACTTGGAGTACCACCACCAAAATAAATAGTATTGATTTTCCCGGATTGTAAATAATCATTTTTAAGCTCAAGTTCTTTGCATATAGCATCAATTAAATCTTGCTTGGTTTTAGTACTTATAACGGTAAAAAAATTACAATAATGACACTTTTGCTTACAATAAGGAATATGTATGTAAATCGACGACATTATTCTTCCATATCATTTAGATTCAATTCAGGCTCAATTTTAGTTGCATCGTATTCTTGTTCAATACCGTCTTTAAATTTAATTTTCAAAATTAACTTACCTCCTTCATCAAAATATTTCCAGTAACCTTCTTTAAGCCCCATAATATAATCACCAATTTTTTTAATTTTACCATTTCGATAATACCAAATATGAGTTCCGTCAGGGTTTCCATCTATAAATCTACCTTCAAAATATAAGGTATCTGAAGTATAATAATATTTCCATAAACCATCTTTTACATTATCCAAATATGTACCTTTTTCAATAAATCCATTAACATTAGTAACCCAATCTCCTTCCTTACTACCATTAACATATTCACCTTGTATCATTATCTCACCATCACTATCATATTCCAAATAATCTCCCTCTCTCTCTCCTTCAAAATATTTTTCTACAATTCTTAAACTTCCATCAGGAAAATACCATTTCCAGTCCCCTGTATATTGTCCACCATTATCAAAAAAACCAGTCTGCTCAATTTTACCATTTTCAAAATAAAATATCCACTTTCCTATACGTTTATTATTAACATATTTTCCCTCAGCTCTTATTCTTCCATTATCATAAAATTCTTTCCAATCTCCTTGTTTTTTTCCTGACTTATCAATTATTCCATGACCTACTACTACTCCATTATGTAATATGTATGCATCTTTAATATTTCCATCACGAGAAAACTCACGTCTAACACCCTCAGGCTTACCATCTTTATAACTCCCAATTACTTTAACACTTCCATCATCATAATAATCTGTTCTTAACTCATAGGTTGCCAGCTCATCAGGATTATCTTCCAATATACCTCTGACATATTTTTCTATTTTAATTAAATTTCCTTCTTTATCATAATATTTAAAATAACCATCCTTTATACCATTATTATAAGTACCGGAACAGATTACATTATAGTTTTCATCAAATTTTTTCCACAAACCATGTTTCTTACCATTTCTGTTATAAGCATTGAAATATTCTCTCTTTTTTATAAATCCATTTTTATATAAAGTACGAATAACAATTCTACCATCTTCAGCATAATTATAAGCCCATCCTTCCTCTAAACCATTTTTATAAAATGTTTTAGATTTAATTTTTCCATTTGTATATAAAACCTTGCTCCAATTGTTTTTAATATCATTTTCAAAGCTATCTACTAATATTTTATCAGGTAAAAATGTTTTTCTAATTCCAGATTTTTTACCTTCTTTATAATTAATAATTAGATGAATTTTCCCTAATTCGTTATAAAATTTCCATGTGCTATCAAGTAAAAAATTCTTTCTATTACCCTCAGAAATTAATTGGCCATAGGTATTATAGGTTTTCCAATAACCATCAGGTTTACCGTTTTTCATAAAACCTTCGCTCGAAATTTTTCCATTAGGATAATGAAATATTTGGTATCCATCAACAACTACACTATCTTGTGCCAATAGGTTAATGAATAATAGTCCAAAAAAGAAAGTAAATAAAATTTTACTCATTATATTATTTTGTGCTTTTTAGAAATCTCTAACATTCGATTTATAGGAGTTAATGATTTATCAATAGTTTCCTGAGAAAGATTTATTTCATTACTTTCATTAGCTAAACAATTATAAATTTTCTCCATAGTAATCATTTTCATATAAGGACAATCATTGCAAGAGCATGTCTCGTCTGAAGGAACAATAATCAATTGTTTTTCAGGTGATTGTTTTTGCATTTGATGTAATATGCCAGACTCTGTTGCCACTATTATTTTTTTTGAAGCAGAATTTTTTACATAATTTAATATTCCTGATGTAGATCCAACATAATCTGCAAGTTCCAATACTGGAGCAGCACATTCAGGATGAGCTACTAATGGAGCATCAGGATTTTTTACTTTTAATTCAATCACTTTTTCAGCTTCTAAAATATCGTGAACTTCACAAGTTCCATTCCATAAAACCATATTCCTATCGGAGATTTTATTTATATATGATCCAAGATTTTTATCAGGTCCAAAAATAATTTTTTCATTTTTAGGAAATGATTCTACAATTTGAAGAGCATTTGAGGAAGTACAAACAACATCTGTAACTGTTTTCAAATCAGCAGTACAATTAATATAAGATATTACTTTGTGATCAGGATAATCTTTCTTGAATTCTAAAAATTTATCTAATGGAGCAGATTCAGCAAGAGAACATCCTGCTTTTAAATCCGGTAACAATACTTTGGAATTAGGATTTAAAGCTTTTGCTGTTTCAGCCATAAAATGAACGCCGGCAAAGACAATAATATCAGCTTTAGAATCTTTTGCTTTTTGAGCTAAAGCCAATGAATCTCCAACAAAATCTGCTATATCTTGTATTTCTGGGATTTGATAATAATGTGCAAGTATAATTGCATTTTTATCTTTACGCAATTTATTTATTTTTTCTGTTAATTTCATTTTAAAATTGAAAATTTATATGTTTAAATATACTTATGCAAAGATACATAATTAGACCACATTATTTTTTTTGAAATCGTTTTTATCAACATCTGAATAATATTTATTATAAACTTATTTTATAAAAAGAAAACTATTAAATGATATTATATCTGTTAATACTGTTAAAAATATTTTTTTATTTTTGATAACCTTTGAATTACTAATATATAATTAACATCTAATATAAATATAATATGTAATGTAATCAATTAATTATAGTAGTTATTAACTATATGTTAATAATCGTAATTTTAATAAATTCTTATTTCAATTACAATAATTAAATGTTAATAAAGCAGATGTTAATTTGTTAATTAATTTAAAAAAATAGGAGTTGATTTTATCAAAAAAAATACACGTATTCAATTAGTAATTATTTATTAAAAAATTGCATTTTTATTAACAAAAGTAATTAACATAATTGTTTAAAATTGCTAATATACTTATTTGCAAAAAGATAAATAAATTGTAAATAATTGAGAAATTATTTAATAAATTGATAAATAATAAATTGACATAAAGTATAAATAGTAAAAATAATTTTGTTACTTTGTACTTATTAACAATTTTAAAAATACACAATGTTTGATAAGACAAAAACACTTGCAATAGGCTGTGACCATGCAGGTTATCAATTAAAGGAATATCTTAAAGAAACTCTTACTAAGGAGGGATATAACATTAAGGACTTTGGAACTTATTCAGAAGAGAGTGTAGATTATCCTGATTATATTCATCCTTTGGCAGAAAGTATTCAAAATGGAGAAATAGAATTAGGTATTATAATGTGTGGTAGTGGTAATGGTGTGAGTATAACTGCCAATAAGCATTCAAAAGTTAGAGCAGCAATGGCATGGAATACCGAGTTAGCAGCTTTGGGGCGTCAACATAATAATGCTAATGTTTTAGGTTTATCAGCAAGATTTATAGCTAAAGAATATGCTTTGGAAATAGTATATTCTTTTTTAGCAGCAGATTTTGAAGGTGGACGTCATCAAAAAAGAGTTGATAAAATTTAATAATAATATAAAAATTATAGATATGTATTCAAATTTTCAAGAGTATTTGCAGTCAGAAATTTCTGCAATAAAAACAGCCGGATTATATAAAGACGAACGAGTAATAGTTGCTCCACAGCAGGCAGAAATTGTTTTAGAAGATGGTTCTAAGGTTTTAAATTTTTGTATGAATAATTATTTAGGTTTATCAAATAGTGAGGAACTAAAGAATGCTGCCAAAGAAGCTATGGATACACATGGCTATGGTATGTCTTCAGTTCGTTTTATTTGTGGAACTCAAGATTTGCATAAATCATTGGAAAGAAAAATTGCTGATTTTTTCGGTACAGAAGACACTATTTTATATGCTGCTGCATTTGATGCTAATGGTGGAGTTTTTGAACCATTATTAGGTCCAGAAGATGCTATTATTTCGGATTCATTAAATCATGCTAGTATTATTGATGGTGTTCGTTTATGTAAAGCTCAGCGATATCGTTATGAGAATGCAAATATGGAAGATCTTGAAAAGCAACTTAAATTATCTCAGGCTCAAAGATTTAGATTAATTGTTACAGACGGAGTATTTAGTATGGATGGTAACGTAGCTCCAATGGATAAAATATACGAATTGGCTGAAAAATATAATGCTATGATAATGATTGACGAAAGTCATTCTGCTGGTGTTGTAGGAACTACAGGTAGGGGTGTTACAGAACTATTTGATCTTAAAGGAAAAGTAGAAATTATTACTGGTACTTTAGGAAAAGCTTTTGGTGGTGCTATAGGTGGTTTTACCACAGGTAAGAAAGAGATAATTGAAATGTTACGTCAGCGTTCACGACCATATTTGTTTTCTAATTCTATTCCACCTATGGTGGCTGCTGCTGGAATTAAAATGTTTGAAATGGTTGATTCTACTAATACTCTTCAAGATAAATTACATGGTAATACTGATTATTTTATGAATAAGATGAAATCTGTTGGTTTTGATATTAAACCTACTAAATCAGCTATTTGTGCAGTAATGCTTTATGATGCTAAATTAGCACAAGATTTTGCTTCTAACTTACTTAATGAAGGTATTTATGTTATTGGATTTTCTTTTCCTGTGGTACCAAACGGACAGGCACGTATCAGAGTTCAATTATCAGCGGCACATGAAATAGAACATCTTGATAAATGTGTTGATGCTTTTACTAAAGTAGGTAAAGAAATGGGTGTTATTAAATAATAAGTTTTATTTAAATTAAGGAAGTGGGTTTTATCTCCCATTTCCTTAATTATTAATATTAAAGTAATGAATTTAGATATTTATAAGAATAGATTAAAGATAGAAATAAGGTATGCTGATTTAGATACCTATGGCCATGTTAATAACAAAGCTTTTGTGAGTTTTTTGGAAGATGCTCGTATTTATTATATGAAAGAAGTAATGAATTTTGTTCCAAAAAATTTAGATTTTGAAGCTGTTGTTGGAAGAATAGATATAACATATTTATCACCATTGTTTTTATATGATGATGTTTGGGTTTATACAAGATGTAATAAAATTGGAACTAAAAGTTACGATTTAGAAAGCTTAATAATAAAAAAGAAAGATGGAAAAGAAATTATTGCTGCTAAATCTGTCGTTTATATGGTTTCTTATGATTTAAAAAATGGAACCACAAAACCTAATAATGAAAAAATGATTAATAAATTAAAAAAATTCGAGGGTTTGTAGAATATTTTATTCCAAAAAATATCAAAATTAGTTATTGATTATCAATTATTTATATTTTCAATAAATGGGTGTTGAATATATTAACTCAGATTATTTACAAATAATATTGATAATAGAGTAAAACTAATAATCTTAGTCTGATATAGGATTTCACTTACAGAAAGTTAATATTTAACAGAGGTTATTAAATTTGGATATTTTCCAAATATCCAAATTTAAGTTTTTCTAAATGAGCTTATCCCGAATTTGTTTAGGGAGAGTTTTCTCGCATTGTACTCCGCTATTTATTGCTTATTTATACAAAAACAAAGCGAATTGTATGAATAATGTGGGTTAAAGTAATAGACTAAAATTATATAGAACTAAAAACTATATAAACTATAGTATTCTACCAGCTGCCACCGGCTCCACCACCGCCAAAACCGCCTCCACCGAAGCCTCCAAAACCGCCTCCACTTCCGAAGTCACTTCCTCCACCGAAACCTCCAAAGCCACCACTTCCCCCGGAGAAATTATTATAATAACCTCGATGAGAATTTGAAGAATTCATCATCAATAAAAAGGCTGCCCAGAAACCAATATTGTTTATTCTGGAATATGAATATGCACTTGAGCCTGCTTTGAAACTAAAAAGAAAAAACATTAATAATATAATACCAAGTAAAGATAAAACAGATCCTTTTGAGCTTGTTTTCTTTTGATAATCATCAGCAGTGTATTCACCATAAGTGATATCCATAATTACATTTATGGCAGATTCAATACCTTTTGAATAATTTCCTTGTTTAAAATTAGGAATCATTTCATTTTCTACTATTCTATTGGCAATAGCATCTGGAATAAGGTGTTCTAATCCATAGCCTACAGCGATAAAAGTTTTACGTTGTCCCGGACCACCAGTAGGTTTCACCATTATCATAATACCATTATCTTTACCTTTTTGTCCTATTTGCCACTTATGTGCCAGAGTAGTAGTATAATCTGCTTTATCCATTCCTTGCAAATCCTGTACTATTACTACTACTATTGCTGTAGAAGTTTCTTTAGTAAAAGAGCGTAATTTATTTTCTAATCTAACTTTATCAGATTGAGAAAGTAATCCAACAAAGTCATTTACCGCCATAGGTGGATTTGGACGTTCCGGTAAATTTTGAGCCAAAAGGAATGTTGGGTTTAGTAAAAAAACGAAGATTATTATTTTGACAATTTTATTCATATCATATTATTATTTAAGTAAATATCACTTCTATTTACCAAAAGAAATGTCATCATCAAGTTCATTTATATCATCACTTTTATATGGGAAGAAAGCTTTTAATTTTTCTCCAGCCATTGATATTCCTTCTATTAGACCATCAGAGAAATTATTAGATTTAAAGTGTATTAACATATTTTCTTTAACATCTTCCCAAAAATCATCTGATACAACATTATTAATACCGGCATCACCGAGTATTGCAAATTTGTGGTCATCAACAGCTAAATAAAACAAGACTCCATTTCGTAGTTTAGTCTTATGCATTTCCAATTTTTCAAAAATATAAGAAGCGCGATCTAATACATCACCTTTGCATTTTTTATCAATGTGCACTCTTATTTCGCCTGAGGTTTCTTTTTCAGCAAGCTTTATAGCATTAACTATTTTATCTTTTTCAGATTTGCTAAAAAAGTTTTTTATATTAGACATAATAATGTTATTTTATTGTATAACAACTTATTAAAACTCAACTGTAGGTGCATTTTCAGAGCCTTTAGAAGCTTGAAACATTTCTTTTTTGGGAAATTCATCTTCATCGCCAAATACTCCTAAAGCCCATTTTCTAAATTTACCTCTGATAAATTTATTGTAGTTTTTAGCAGCTTCGTTGAATCTGTTACGTTCCACATTAATTCTGTTTTCAGTACCTTCTAATTGAGCTTGAAGATCGCTAAAATTTTGGGTTGATTTTATCTCCGGATAAGCTTCAAAAGCCAAATTAATAGCTGTATTAATTTTCTTTCCCATTAACTCCATATCTTCTGGAGTTTTAGCATTTACTATGCCGGCACGAGCTTGAGTAACTTGAGTTAGGATGGCTTTTTCATTTTCAGCAGCTCCTTTTACTGTGGCTACCAAATTTGGTACTAAATCTGCTCTTCTTTGATATGCACCTTGTACATTTCCCCATTGCGCATTTACATTTTCTTGTAAATTAACAGCTTGATTATAAGTATTATTCATCCAATTAATAGTCATAAATACTATTAATATTATTGCTCCAATAATAATTAGAGGTTTAAACCATTTTTGTTGTGTCATATTCCTTTTGTTTTAAAATTTGATTGTAAAATTACAACATTATTAAATTGATAAATCGGTTTATTTACTTAATAATAAATTATTTAAAGTTATTTAACAGTATTTAATCCAGTTTTCTATCATTTTTAAACCAAATTCTGTTAATACCGACTCTGGATGAAATTGTACACTTCTTAGGTTAAAAGTCTTATGTTTAAGAGATTGTATTATTCCATATTCATCAGTAGAAGTAATAATAAAAGGTAAATTTTCAATACTTTTTTTATCAATTATCCATGAGTGATAGCGTCCTGATAAAAAAGTGTTTGGAATATCATTATAAAATTTTTCATCAATATTATTTTGATAAGTAGTAACGGCAATACCATGAAGCGGCTCTGAAAGATTATTAAGCTTTGCACCAAAATTCTCACCTATCGCTTGGTGGCCTAAACATACTCCAAGTATTTTTTTGGAGTCGGAATAATTATTAATTATATCCATTGTAATTCCTGCATCCTTTGGTAAACCGGGTCCGGGAGATATTATAATGGAGTCAAACTCATTTACTTGCTCTAGTGTAAGTTCATTATTTCGTTTAACTATTACATTATTGCAATACTTCCTTGCATAATGTTCTAGATTATAAGTAAACGAATCAAAATTATCAATTATTAAAAGCTTCATAAAATGAATTATATATAAGGGCAAAAATAGAAGTATTTTTTCTTGCTTTTAAATAAGAAGGAATAATTAAATCCATTATTATATAGTAAATATTTAATAATTAAATTTTTATTAAATTAGCTCTGAAAAAATTAAAAGGAAATGCGTTTCAATAAATATCCGGTATTAAGATTATTAATTGCATTAGTTATTGGAATTTTGATAGCTTATTTTATAGAATTTTCTTTTATAAAATGGTATTATTTTTTTCCTATTCTTGCTATGCTTTCGTTTCTTGCATTTCCCAGAAAATACTTATTTCCTTATAGGTTTAGATATTTCACAGGTAGCTATATTTATTTTGCTTTTATAGTATTGGGAATATTAACATTGCGCTATCATTCTTTAAAAGTTAATAGTAATTATATTGGAAAGTATGTTAATTCTGCTAATCAAATTTTAGTAAAAGTTATAGAACCACCTCGACAAACAGAAAAGACAGTTAAGCTTTTTGTATCTATAAAAAGTTGTAATACGATAAAAACATCGCAATTTTGTTATGGAAAAGCTGTTTTATATTTACAAAAAGATAGCAATGCTTTAAATATAGTATTTGGTGATATTCTTGTAATAAATAAAAATCTAAAACCAATTCAGCAACCTTCTTCACCGGATCAATTTGATTATGCGTCGTATTTATCGCTGCAAGATATTTATTATCAACAATATATTAAATCAGGAGAATGGTATGTGGTAGATAATGAATCAAAATATAGCATAACCCGATATGCTATTTCTATCAGACAAAAATTGTTACAAATATTAGAGCAAAACAGTGTTCATGGGGATGAGTTATCAGTAGCAGCTGGTATGATATTAGGTCAGCGCGATTTGCTATCTCCGGAATTACGAAAATCATATGCCGGTGCCGGAGCAATGCATATTCTTTGTGTATCAGGTCTTCATGTAGGTATTATTTACCTTATATTAAATTTTTTATTCATAAAATTGAGTAATAGACATCGTGATTTAGCAATTAAGGCTTTTATTATTTTAGTAAGTATATGGATATACGCTATTATAACAGGATTATCACCTTCTGTAGTACGGTCGGCTATAATGTTTACTTTTATTACTTTAGGAAAGAGAAATGGTCGTAAAACAAATATTATTGGGTCTATTTCTTCTTCTGCATTGGCTTTATTAATATTAAATCCAAATTTGCTTTTCGATATTGGCTTTCAACTTTCTTATTCTGCAGTATTTGCAATAGTTATTTTACAAAAACATTTAGTGAGATTATGGACACCTATAAATGGTTTCGTATATACAATATGGAATTTAATTATAGTTTCAATAGCGGCACAAATTGGTACAGCACCTTTATCTATATATTATTTTCATCAGTTTCCTAATTTGTTTATTGTTACTAATTTAATTGTTATACCTGCGGCTTATCTAATTATTGTATTAGGACTATTTGTATTATTATTTTCTTTTATTCCGGTGGTTTCTGCTTTTATTGGTAAAGGATTATCATACACCCTTTTAGCATTAAACAATATCATAACTTATATAGAACATTTACCTTATGCCGTTAGTAGAGATTTATATATTAGTTTACCAATATTAATTTTGACATTTCTTTTAATAATATCCATAAGCTATTGGCTAATAAAACAAAAAAAACAGTTCATATATGTAAATCTTTTATTGGTAATACTAAGTTTGTTGTTTTTCACACAGAACTACGATAGAGATAATGAATTTATTATATATCCGGATAAAGAAAGTCTTTATATGGCAATTTATTCTAATAATGAAGCTTGGATAATATGTGATACTTCCATTTATAATAATCCGAATAAAATGAGTTTTCAAGTAAAGGAACATGAATTACATAAAGGTATTAGAAAACGTCATTTTATATTACTTGATTCGTTACAAAAGGTAGAAACAAAAACATTTTCTATTGATTTTCCATATTGTAAAATAGGAAATATTATGCTTAATTTAGATGGAAAAAGAGAAACAGATAGTTTATATAATATTAGATGTAATTATTACATATTCAATTCGTTAACTAAAAACAATATAGTTCCAAATGATAAAACAACTAAGATAATTATTTGCAATAATATTTCTCCATGGATACGTAAAAAACTTATATATAATGCCAAAAAACAGTCAGTTCTATATTTTGATATCAAAGAAAATGGTGCTTGGAGAATTAGATTTTAGTGATGAAATATTTCTTACCTTTGCAGCCTTATAATTTCAAATAAATTTATCTAATGGCAACAACTTCAGATTTTAAAAACGGTTTGGTAATGCTCTTTAATGGAGAGTTATACTCTATCGTTGAATTTCAACATGTTAAACCAGGAAAAGGTCCTGCTTTTGTTAGAACCAAATTAAAAAATGTAAAAACAGGAAAAGTTATTCCAAATACTTTCACTGCAGGAGTAAAAGTAGATGTACAAAGAATTGAACGAAGACAATATCAATACTTGTATAACGATGGTGCTGATTACCATTTTATGAATAATGATACATACGAGCAAACTTTTATTGCTGAAGAGTTAATCAATGCTCCAGACTTAATGAAAGAAGGTCAAATGGTAGAAATAGTTTTCCATGCTGATACAGAAACAGCTCTTTATTGTGAACTTCCACCATTTGTAGTATTAGAAATCACATATACAGAACCCGGTGAAAAAGGAAATACAGCTACCAATACTTTTAAAGATGCCACTGTTGAAACAGGCGCAACTGTTAAGGTTCCGTTATTTATAAATACCGGAGAAAAAATCAAGGTTGATACCCGTACACATACATATTCAGAAAGAGTAAAAGGCTAATATATCAAAATATTATAAATCAAAGCCCTTGAGTTAATTCTCCGGGGCTTTTTTATTGCCTCAATTTTATTTATTAATACGCATTTATTTACCATGTTGAATAATATTAGATGCTATTGATTATTCATACAATTTTCTTTGCTTTTGCATGAATAATGCGGGTTAATTTTTATGATGCATGTATTTGGGCTGTAATAGTTGAATTTATCAGTGATTTTTATCATTTAAAAAAGCCTTATAGTCCCAATGATTTTAGTATCTTTGCGGCGCTATTTAAATTTAATCTAAATAAGAAAACTAATGGCAAAAGACGAACAAAAAATTATTGGAGATGTAACAAACTCTGATTATAAATATGGATTTTACTCTGATATTGAGACCGATACTATCGCAAAGGGTCTTAGTGAAGAGACGGTCCGCATAATATCAATGAAAAAAGAGGAGCCTGAATGGCTGCTTGATTTTCGTTTAAAAGCTTATAGAAAATGGCTTACTATGGAGGAGCCTGATTGGGCTCATTTGAATATTCCACCAATAGACTTTCAAGATATAATTTATTATGCTGCTCCAAAAAAGAAAAAAGAGTTAGAAAGTTTAAATGAAGTCGACCCTGAGTTATTGGATACATTTAATAAGCTTGGTATTTCTCTTGAAGAGCAAAAAAAGCTTGCAGGTGTCGCTGTTGATGCCGTGATAGATAGTGTATCTGTAAAGACAACTTTCTCAGCTACTTTAGAAGAAAAAGGAATTATTTTTATGTCCTTTAGCGAAGCAGTTCAAAAATATCCTGATTTAGTAAAGAAATATTTAGGAACAGTTGTTCCTATTGGTGACAATTATTTTGCTGCTTTAAACTCAGCTGTTTTTAGCGATGGATCGTTTTGTTATATTCCAAAAGGAGTTCGTTCACCGGTGGAGTTAAGTACTTATTTTAGAATAAATACAGCTAATACCGGTCAATTTGAAAGAACATTGATTATTGCTGATGAAGGTGCATATGTTAGTTATTTAGAAGGATGTACGGCTCCACAACGTGATGAAAATCAACTTCATGCTGCTATAGTGGAAATTATTGCCCATAAAGATGGTGAAGTAAAGTATAGCACTGTTCAGAACTGGTATCCTGGTGATAAAGAGGGCAAAGGTGGAATTTATAATTTTGTTACCAAGCGCGGAATGTGTGAAGGCGATCGTTCTAAAATATCCTGGACACAAGTGGAAACAGGTTCTGCAATTACATGGAAATATCCCAGTTGTGTGTTAAAAGGTGATTTTTCAGTTGGTGAATTTTATTCTGTTGCTGTTACAAATAACTATCAACAAGCAGATACAGGATCTAAAATGATACATCTTGGTAAAAATACCAAAAGTACAATTATCTCCAAAGGTATTTCTGCCGGAAAAAGTCATAATAGTTATCGTGGGTTGGTAAGAATAAATCCTAAGGCTGATAATTCCAGAAATTTTTCGCAATGTGATAGTCTTTTGTTAGGTGATAAATGTGGAGCTCATACTTTTCCATATATTGAGTCAATGAATACATCAGCAATTGTTGAGCATGAAGCTACAACTTCTAAAATTTCTGATGCACAGTTATTTTATTGTCAACAAAGAGGGTTAAGTCCCGAAAAATCAATTGGATTAATAGTTAATGGTTATGCCAAAGAAGTTTTAAATCAATTACCTATGGAGTTTGCTATGGAAGCACAAAAGCTACTTTCTATAAGTTTAGAAAATAGTGTAGGTTAATTTAAATAAGAATACCTTAAAGAAGATATATAATGTTACAAATAAAAGATTTACATGTAAGCGTACAAGGAAAAGAGATCCTTACCGGTTTAAACCTTGAAGTAAATGCTGGTGAAGTGCATGCTATTATGGGGCCTAATGGTACGGGAAAAAGTACATTAGCCTCCGTAATTGCCGGTAATGAAAACTATGAAGTTACCAAAGGTGAAATAATATATAATTCTAAAAATTTACTTGAATTATCAATAGAAGATAGAGCTCGCGAAGGCGTGTTTCTTGGTTTTCAATATCCTGTTGAAATACCAGGTGTAAGCATGACAAATTTTATGAGAACCGCATTGGACGAAATTCGTGAATATAGAGGAGAAAAACCTCTTTCTGCTGCTCAATTTTTAAAATATATGAAGCAGAAAAAAGCTCTTGTTGAAATGCAGGATAAATTAAATAATCGTTCTGTTAATGAAGGTTTCTCTGGTGGCGAGAAAAAGAAGAATGAGATTTTTCAGATGGCAATGTTAGAACCTAAATTAGCTATTTTGGATGAAACAGATTCCGGTTTAGATATAGATGCACTTCGCATAGTTGCAAATGGCGTTACTAAACTTAAATCTCCGGAAAATGCAACCATTGTTATTACTCATTACCAACGATTATTAGATTATATAGTTCCTGATTTTGTGCATGTTATGTATGAAGGAAGAATAGTTAAAACCGGAGATAAAAGCTTAGCTTTAGAATTGGAAGAAAAAGGATACGATTGGATAAAAGATGAATTGAAAGCTTAGTGATATGACTGATAATCCTAAAGAAATAGCCCTTGAACTAAAGGACAAATTGCTACAGCGATTTGAGAGTGTTTTACCGCATTTTGAATCCGACGAAAGTGATTTCTTTGTTAATAAACGAAAAAAAGCTATTGAAGCTTTTAAGGAAGTAGGTTTTCCTTCTACTAAAAATGAGTCGTGGCGGAAAACAGACCTAAAGCCATTTTTATTAAAAGATTACTCTTTCTCATTTACTGAAAATAATAATAACCAAATTCCTTCAGCATATAAATGTAATATTAATCAATTCGATACTGATTTGTTTACAATGGTAAATGGTAAATGGGTAAATGGATCTGATGGAGTTACAACTTACGATAATGGTACTGTCGTTGCTAGTTTAAGTACGGCGAAAATAGCTTTTCCTGAAATTTTTGAAAAGCATTTCGGTCAATGTGTTGTTAATGAACGAAATGGTCTTATTGCTTTAAATAGCGCTTTTTATGAAGAGGGTTATTTTATTTATGTTCCTGATAATGTGTCGCATAATACAAATTTACAAATGGTAAATATTATCGAAACAAATCAGAATATTCTTACAAATACAAGAAATATTGTTGTTTTAGGTAAAAATGCCAGACTTAAACTTGTACATTGTGATGATTCTGTTGATAATCAGTATAGCTTTATTAATAATGTGACAGAAATATGTTTGGATAATGGTGCTAATTTGGATTTTTATAAATTACAAAATAAAGATGATGAGGCTGTTGTATTAACAAATACTTTCGTTAGGCAAGATTCTGATTCTAATTTTACCTCAAACACTGTTGTGCTTAATGGAGGACTTATTCGTAATGACACCTATGTGAATTTGAATGGTGGAGGTGCAAATGCTGATGTTATTGGTCTTTACCTTATGGACAATAAGCAAATTGTTGATAATCACGTTTTTATTGCTCATAATGTTTCTAATTGTACTAGTAATCAACTATTTAAAGGAATAGTTGATAATGAAGCACGTGCTATTTTTAATGGTCATACTTTGGTAAAGCAAGATGCTCAACAAACATTGGCACTTCAAAATAATAATAATATTCAACTTACTAACATTAGCAAAATAGATACTCATCCTTTCTTGGAAATTTATGCTGATGATGTTAAATGTAGCCATGGTGCAACAGTGGGACAATTGGATATGGAAGCAATGTTCTACTTAATGCAAAGAGGAATTTGTGAAAGAAATGCTAAAATGTTGCTTATGGTAGCATTTGTGGGTCAGATTATTAACAAAATAAAACTTCCAAATTTGCAAAAGAGTGTTGATGAGCTTGTACGCAAAAGATTAAAAGGAGAATTGAGTTCCTGTGAGCAATGTTCTATCCAATGTGCCGAGCCGGATAAACCTCTTCATTTCGATATTGATATGTCTAAAGTTTAGAATATGAGTTTTGATGTAAATATTATTCGTGAGGATTTTCCTATTTTAAAGCAGAAAATCAGAAAAAAGGATTTAATATATTTTGATAATGGAGCTACTAGTCAAAAACCTAAAATGGTGATTGACAGAATGAACGATTATTATAATACTGAGAATAGTAATGTGCATCGAGGGGTTCATTATTTAAGTCAAATAGCAACAGATGCTATGGAAGCAGCTAGAGATAAAATTAAGGATTTTATCAATGCCGGTAGTATTAAAGAAATAATATTTACAAAAGGTACTACAGAAGCTATAAATTTGGTTGCTAGCTCTTTTGGAAGAGCTTTTATAGATAAAGGTGATGAAATTATTATTTCTGAAATGGAGCATCATGCCAATATTGTACCTTGGCAAATGCTATGTCAAGAAAAAGATGTAAAGCTCAAAGTTGTTCGTATAAATGATGATGGGAGCTTAAATATAGAGCATTTTAAAAGTCTGTTAAATAAAAATACAAAATTGGCAGCTATAACTCATATATCAAATGTTATGGGAGTTATAAATCCTGTTGAGGAAATTATAGAGGCTGCTCATAATTTTGATATTCCGGTTTTATTGGACGGAGCACAAGCCGTACCACATGTAGAAGTTGATGTACAAAAACTAAATTGTGATTTTTATGTTTTTTCAGGCCATAAAATGTATGCTCCAACAGGCATTGGAGTTCTTTACGGCAAAGAAAAATGGCTTACTAAAATGCCTCCTTATCAAACTGGAGGTGAGATGATTAAAGATGTTAGTTTTGAAGAAACTACTTTTAACGAATTACCTTTTAAGTTTGAAGCCGGCACTCCAATGGTGGCCGAAATTATAGGTTTGGCTAGTGCTATTGACTATATGTATTCTATTGGTATTAATAATATTTCAAAATATGAGCATGAATTATTAGATTATGCAACAGAACAATTATTAGGGATTGATGGACTTAAAATAATAGGTACAGCTAGCCCTAAAGCTGCTGTGATTTCTTTTGTTCTTGAAGGAATACATCATTATGATGCCGGAAGCATCTTAGATCAGTTAGGCATAGCCGTTAGAACAGGCAATCATTGTGCCCAACCTCTGATGAAACGTATGGGTATAAATGGAACTATTAGAGCTTCTCTTGCATTTTATAATACAAAGGAAGAAATAGATATTTTGGTTAAATCTATAGATAGAGTTAAATCTATGCTTTTATAATGAATTTAAATATTATAGCAATGACAATAGAAGAGCAAAAAGCAGAACTTGTTGAAGAATTTGATCTTTTTGAGGATTGGATGGATAAGTATAATTATATTATAGAAATGGGTAAGGATTTGGAAGGATTACCCGAAGAAAATAAGACAAAACAATTTTTAATAAGTGGTTGTCAATCACAGGTCTGGTTGACGGCTAATTATGATAACGGGAAGATACATTTTCAAGCTGATAGTGATGCGATTATTACTAAGGGAATTGCTCAGCTATTAATAAGAGTTGTTGACAATAGAAGTCCCAAAGAAATTATCGACGAAGATTTTAGCTTTTTAGATAAAATTGGATTAAAAGAACATCTTTCTCCAACCAGATCTAATGGGCTTACATCGATGATAAAACAAATAAAATTATATGCATTAGTTTTTAAAACTAAAGAAGAACAAAAATAGAATACAATGGAAGAGAAAAAAGAGCCTATAGATTTTTTGCAATTGGAAAACCAAGTAATGAAAGCAATAAAGACGGTTTATGACCCAGAGATTCCTGTTGATATATATGAATTGGGAATGATATATGAGATTGAGGTTGATGATGATGCCGTTGCGCATGTTGTAATGACACTCACTACTCCAAACTGTCCTGTTGCTGATTCGCTTCCTAATGAAGTAAAGGAAAGAGTGAGTAATATACCAGGTATTAAAGAAGCGGATATTGTACTTACTTTCGATCCTCCTTGGGACAAAAGTATGATGAGCGAGGAAGCTCAGTTAGAATTGGGATATTTGTAATAACTTGAGTTCTACTTAAAACTATCTTATGGTTTTAGGTAATTATTTAATTATTAACTTTTTACAAATCCTGTTTTTATTAAAAATTAAATTTACGACATATACACCTTTGGGTAAACTGGAGGTGTTTATTTTGTTTAAGCCTCCTTTTATATCTATATTAACATATAATTGAGAAAGCATATTGAAAATCTGTATTTTAGTGTTAGTATTTGTTTTTATGTAAACAAAGTCTTTACAAGGATTAGGAAAGATAGAAACATCGGATTTTGTATTTAATTTAGAGAAGCCAACATTTTGGTTTATTACTCCTATAGCATCAAGGTCGAAACCTGACGAAGGAAAAGGAGTAGGAAATGGGTCATTAATAATATTTCCATTGCTATCATAAGATGCAATAGTGCTATCAATACTTCCGACTACATCTATAATTCTAATAAAATTTATATTCTGTAAATCCAAATTAGCATTTCCTTGTAATTCACTTAGGTCAAAAGGAGTACCGTAACCACCTTTATATTTTCCTGCTAAGTTATTTATTTTTGTTGCTTCTAAAGTGCCAAAAGTAGTTATTTGCGAATCTATTTGGGTAAGAGAATGAGAAGGAAATCTAACAAAATATTGTCCATCAGAGCTTACTTCTACAAAAGCAAGTTCTAGAAAGAAATCGTCGAAAGAGTTTTCAAAAACAGCAAAATCCCAGGATGGTCCATCTACAATTGTATTTGCAAAAGATATTATGGCCAAACCACCATCACCGAGACTTACAGTTGAATTGTCTGCAATTCCAACAGCATTATTATCTACTCCATAGGTTGCAATTCCTAATGAAGTATCCTGTGCATTAACCCAGCCTCTGGTGATGCTCGCATTGCTTGCCCAACTTACAAACACATTACTATCACGATAGATAGCAGTGCTCCCGCTTTGACCTGCTGCAGGTGCATATTGTGCTATGCTAATGGTGGAGATAAATAATAATATTATTAGAATTACTTTATTCATTGGCTTTTACTGTTTTATAAATCTTATTTGTTGCAAATTGTTATTGCTAATAATTTGTATAAAATATAAACCATTTGTGTAATTACTGATATCTAATTTCAATTTAGTTAAATTAGATTCAATATTTTCTGAATAAACCAAACTTCCTTTAGTATCAAAGATTCTTATAGATTCTACATCTTCAATACCACTGATTGTGATATTATTAGTGCTAGGATTTGGATAAACATTAATATTATTTTGGTTTTTAAATGTAGGCTCTACATTCACACCATCAAGGCATTGTAGGTCGTCCATACAAAAGTATGAAGGAGTATTCATTCCATAAGCACCATTATCGCTACTACTTAATACAAAGGCTAGACTGTCCACATTTCCCAATTTCATAAGGTTAACCATTGTCCAGTCTTTAATAATATAGTCCTTGCTATTATCGGCAAAACGATAATCTGCTAAAAAGAAATTTACAGTATCAGTCAAACTACCATTTAAATATCCTTGAACAGTAAGCATAAACCAATCAGAATCGTTACCGGAAGTACCACCGAATTTTTTAGCATAAGTATCGCCATTTTTCATGCTATAATAAGCATAAGTGTTATTATTGATGTAAAATCCAGATACAAGCTTACCACTAGAACTATTTGTCAGTTTTATACTTGTAGCTCCGGTATATGCACTAACATAAGCAACAGCATATGTTGCAGATATATTTCCGCTACCTGAAATTGACGAATACATATTTGACCAACCGGTAGTAATGGTATCGGTTTTTGAAGAGTATGCAAAACCACCCCAAGTGTAATAGTTGGTATCATATTGATTACTAAAAACAGCATTACCACTTATGAAATTACCACTAAGGTCCGAGCCGTTCCAAAAAGTATCAGCCGGCAAGTTTAAGTCCTCGAAATTACTTGTTGTTTGTGCTTGTAATGTAACAAAGCTGGCTACAACTAAAGCCATTGATAGTAAAAAATTTCTCATAAAATTGTAAATTTTAAGGTCGGACAAAATCGTCCATTAATAATTAATAAATCCTCAAAACTTACGGGAAACAGAAAGTGTAAAAAATACAAATTCAAGCTTTTAGTCCCGAAAGCATTTGTAATATGAAAGTGGCAGGTCTTCTGACTTACTCCTTGTCTTTTGTCGTCTTCCCTTTTGTGGTTTGGAAACAAAAAGTGACATTTGACAAAAGCATTTAGAGTTTACAGCAGCGGGTACTGTTCAGGATTTTCACCTGATTCCCTCTTGGCCTAAATAATTTAGGAACCCCTTTACGGGGCAAAGATAGTTTTATTTTTATTAAAAGACAGGTATTTGTGAAATTTATCTTATTCCATTCCTCATACGTGTTTTTACGTCTAAATTTCCTTTTTTGTCATTAATCATTTTCAAAAAGTAGTCTTCGAAATAGTCGGAAGGTAAATGGGCATTCCATGATACAAAATTGCCTTCAGGATCAATTAGGATAGCATGTGGTAAAGCGCTAAGCTGATAATCTTGGATGAAATGATAGTTATCATTAAGAAAAACAAAATGCCAATTATAGTCTTTGTTTTCAATTGCATGCATCATATCAGCAGGACTTCTATCAACAGAAATATTAATAAAAGTGATAATATCGTCAAATTTTTCATATAGTTCCTTGGTATATTTCATTTGATTTAAACAGGGAATACATTGGTCGTCCCATACTTGTATGTAAATATATTTTCCTGCTAGTCTTTCCAGATTTAAAGTATCAGAATGAGTGTCATAAAACTCAAAATCAGGGGCTTTATTTCCTGTATTTAATGCTTGTAGTTTCTTGCGCAAATTAACTGCAATTTCTTGATGTTTTTTACTGTATTTACTGGCAGAAATATCATAAAGTATACTTATTATCGCTTTTTTATTAAATCTCTTCATCCTATACATCTGAGGTAAATTTCTCAGAATAACAAGTTCGCGAAGATATGGGTTTTGTAATAAACTATCTTCCGATAATAATGCTGACAGAGCTTGATAGCTTTGAGTGATATTTACAACAGAATCCAGGCGCTTGCGAATAGATTGAGGTACTTTTGATGTTATATACTTTGTCCAAAAAGAGTTGAAAAAGGTCATAAAGGCCTGGCTGTTATATTTTATATTGCTGGGATTAAAGTATTTATCAACAATATAATCATTACCATATTGGTTGCTAAGCATCCTGAATTGTGCTATTTGTATATCAGCATATTCTTGTAAATATTTATCTTTATGTTTTTTGGTAAAAGCTTCAATATCCATTTGCAAACTATCAACAAGTTTCCAACTTTGTTTTCCTAAACGCAATGCCAGGTGATTTTTTTGAACAAAATCATCAATTATCCAATTTAATGTATCAATATTTGCATTAAGTTCATCTTCTGATGGTTGTATAATTTTAAAATCAGGGCTTAAATAGCCTACAACATCCTTGGGATAGAAATAGCGGTTATTAAAGTCTGTTTTATTTATATTTATTTTATAATTTGTATTTGGTTTTAGGTAGATAGGGATTCTGAAATATCTTACTTCAATATAAAACATCTGCACCTTGCTATTGTAAGTATCAAAAGATATATTTCCATTTTTATCAAAGTTTTCTTCAGCAATAATCACCCTATCAAGAGATATCAAATCACGATAAGTCCAAACAGTAGCTTTTTGATTTTCTGCACCGGGGAAATTAATATTTACGTGGCTTTTAGCAGCTTGTGAGCTAATGAAAGACATTAGTAAAACAAAGCCAAAAAATATTTTAAGTTTTAACATCTTAGCTTAACGATTCTTATGATTAATTATTTCATTAATAATAGCTTCAGGCACTAATTGGGAGATATCTCCATTATGTTTAATTACATCTCGTACTATTGATGAGCTTATAGGTGTATGAGCTGTAGAGGTAAGCATAAAAATGGTTTCTATTTCTGGTTTAAGAATTTTATTAACTTGTCCTATTCCGCGCTCAAATTCAAAATCGGCACTTGTACGTAATCCTCTTAGGATGTAATTTGCTTTTTCTTTTATGCAAAATTCTACAGTAAGTTCAGAGAATGATTTTACACTAATTTTTGGTTGATTAGCGAAGCACTTTTCTATCCATTTGATACGTTGCTCAACAGAATAAAGCGAATTTTTTGTTGCGTTGATTCCAACGGCGATAACTATTTCGTCAAAGAGGGGTAAAGCTCTTTCTATAACACTTTGATGTCCAACAGTAATAGGGTCGAAACTTCCTGGAAATATTGCTTTATTCATACTTTATGAGATTTATGTATTAGGGACAAAGGTAGTTAATTTTAAAAATATTTCTATTTTTGAATAGATATAATTAATAAAAATCACATCAAATCATTTTCATTAGTAAGTTTTATTTTTTTGAGTCCTTTTTCTCTGAAAATTAGCCAAGGTAATGAAACACCAATTGATAAACTTGCCAGTACAAAAAACATATTAATTGCATTATGAGTTATAAAAAGAAGAGTATCTATATCTTGCGAATTAGTTTTGTGTCCAATAGCTAAATGCATAATACCTAGTAATGTTTGGTAGCCAAAATATCCCGGAATCATTCCAATAACTGAGGGTATAGAAATAACAAAAGGGCTGGTGTGTTTAAACCTTGAATAAGGAATACTTATAAAACCAACTAAGGAGGCTGCAAAAAGAGAAGCGAAAATTATGTTAACATTGAAATATAATGTTCCAAATTTTACGATTCCTGCTAACATAGATGTAACAAAAATTGCTAACAATAATCTATAGGGGACATTAAAAATGGTAGCAAAACCAAAACCAACTATGCCTGACCAAAATGCTTTTTCAATAATCTCCCAATACATAATTAAAGCCTTTGAATATTAAATAAATATAATATGATAAATAGTGCCGCTGCAATGGATAACACATATAATAAACCATGGATAAATCTTACCATTCCGGTAATAAAATAACCATCCATAAGGTCAGTAAATGAGTTTATTAATGGAACTCCGGGAACAGAAAACAAAACAGAAGTTGCAATGGCTACATCAGGATTTTTACAGGGTATAAAAGTAAGTAAAAGCGCTGTTGAAAGACTTGAGATAAATGTGCCTGCAAAAGTACCTAGATATGTATTGAAGCCTTTATGATGAAAAGCTTGCTTAATAAATAAACCTAAAAAAGTTCCAATGAAAACTGACAGAAAACCATAATAATCGCTACCAAATAGAATTGATAAGCCAGCCCCTGCAAAACTAACTGCAATAAGCACCATCCAACGAGAATGAGGTTTTTGGTTGTCGATAATTTCAACTTCTTTTTTTATTTTATCAAAACTCCATTGTTCTTTTTTTGCCAAAACAGCGATTTGGCTTAAGCCCGATAGGGTATTGAAGTTTATAATATGTGCCGGCAATCTTTTTACTTGAGTAGTTTTATCCCCATTATGCTTATCGGTTAGACTTATGATAAAAGCCTTGTGATTAATAAATACTTGTGCATCAACATGCATTAAAACGCTAAACTTATTAATTATAAGCAATATTCTATTTGTGTTGGCTCCGGCTGTCATTAGCATTGCGCTAATTTTTAGTAGTAGCTCGGCCATTTCGTTGGTTAGCTTTTTTGAGCTGCGCATAAAAGATAATGTTATTTAAACAAAGATAATGTAAAAGTAAGTTTAACGTGAAATTATATTAAGATTGATTTCTAATCATCAAAACCGGGTCTTTTAAATTCCATTACTTTTGGATAAGTAGTTTTTAAAAGTCGTTTTATCTTAGAAAGGTCAGATAGAAAAATAAGGCATTCTTCTTCCTTTTCAGGAAAATTTTTCAGACAATAACTCAATGCATCAATACTTTTATCTATTGATATTATTGCAATTTTAGCCGAGCCAAGTTTGTCGTATTGGTCTGTATCTTGCTCAGACACACTATTATACATTGCTCTGTTTATTTTAGCTCCAATTAGAGGAGCATACCATGATAAAACTTTTATTACTTCATTTATTTGCTGTGAAACTTCTTCGTTATTTGAAAAAAGGTTTTCTGTTTTTTGATAAAAAAAGTCTTTGTTTTCTTTAAGCCAAATAATAATCTCATCTGCATAATTGTTTGCTAGTTTTTCTATTTCACCTGGAGTATTTTCTGGCATATCTATGTTTTCAAGACTATTTAGATCTACACCAATATCCTCAGCAATATCATTTAGCATTTCTATTGTTAAGGCTAAAATATTTGATGCTCTTTTGTAATTATCATTAATGTCTTCTGTTTTTTCCTCCTTTTGGTAAATTTCGCAATTATCTTTAAACTGACATCTTTCACACCAACGATCGCAATAGTTATAGATACCTGCTATTAAATTATTTTTAATAGATTTAGGTATTTTATAAGTAGATTCTTGATGTAGTTTATTCATGTATAGAGGCATTATTTGTTTTTAGAGATCAACTAATTAATAATTGACTAAAACGTCTATTTATTCAAATTAGAACTATACTGTACGAAAAAAATAGAATTGGGTTGCAGTATATTCTTTTTTCATTTTATTAACCTGCATTATTTATAATAAAGCAAAGTGAATTGTATTAATAAGCAATAAATAGCCGAATGTAATGTGAAACAAGTTCTGAACAGGTTGATTTAAAAAAATTTAAAATTTTAATATTTTTTAAAGAATATTCAAATTCATTAGTTTTACACAATTATTAAGGATTATCTAAAATAAAGTGGTTTAATACAGTTGAGATTTTATTTCTTCAATAATTTCCAGAATTGTATTATCTTCATCAAGGCTAATTATTGGGCTTATATTTGTTTTAATGGAGTTGTGGAAACTTATGAGCTCTGAATACAAAGCCTTTATTTTTATAGCTTCATTTTTGAAATCAAAAGATAGTATATCTTGAGATTTAGTATTAGCTTTTAAAATTTCTAAAGTATTATTTCCCAAATTTATATGTACTACTGCATCTTGTTGGTATATAGCCATTTTGCTATATGAGTTAGGAGATAGACTACTGATATTGATATTTGCAACACAGGCGTTGTCAAATTCTAGTCTTACGTTTAGTAACTCAATATCATTACCATAAGGATTATTAGTTCGAGCTTGAATTTTTCGAATACCAGCATTAGCAAAACTTAAAACCAGATCTAAGTCTTCTATTAATAAATCTAATGCGGTACTAATTTTATCTTTAGGAGAAATATCAGCAATTCCTCGTCTTGTTTCAATAAAATTGGCATGTTGCACAAATTCTCTTGCTTTGATAACTGCCGGATTATATCTGTCATGGCGTGCAATTTGAACTTTTACATTAGCCTCATCAGCTAAGTCAATAATATTTTGAATTTGTTCTTTGTTTTTCAGGAATTTATTTTCAATAAATAAATGTCGAGCACTTTTTATTGCCATAAAAATATATTCCAAATCCATTGGTTGAGGGCTGATAAAATCAACGACTTCTGATTGCTCAATAAGATCTATAGGGTGCGAAAAAGTGTGAATGCCAAATTTTTTTGATAATTCATCAGCTTTTTTAGGATTATGGTCATAAATTCCTACCAAATCAAATTCATTAATTTGTTTGATTTGTTCGATATGATTAATAACCGTATTACCAATACCGATAATTCCTATTCGCTTCATGCTATATTGTTAATTTTAGTAAAAATAAGCTTTAAAGCATGTTCTAAAAACGTTTAAATTTGCCGATAATTAATAAATGATTGTTAATAATTTATTTTATTAAATGATTGATTCATACAAACATAAGGGGATGCGTAAAGCATTAGTTAATGAAGTGCAGCAAAAAGGAATAAAGGATGCAGCTGTTTTAGAAGCCATTGGAAAATTGCCCAGGCATCTTTTTTTAGATTCTTCCTTTGATAGATTCGCATATCAGGATGTAGCATTTCCGATAGGTTCCGGACAAACTATATCGCAGCCTTATACTGTAGCTTTTCAATCAGAATTACTTGAAATAAAAAAAGGAGAGAAAATATTGGAAGTGGGAACCGGTTCCGGTTATCAAGCTTGTGTGTTGGTAGAATTAGGAGCTAAAGTTTTTAGTATTGAGCGTCAGCGTAATTTGTATGAGAAAACTAAAAAATTTGTCCAAAAGCTGGGTTATAGAATGAATTTATTCTATGGTGATGGTTATAAAGGCCTTCCAACCTATGGTCCTTTTGATAAAATAATTGTTACTGCCGGAGCTCCGGAAATTCCTAAGGAACTTTTAATTCAATTAAAAGTTGGAGGATGGATGGTAATCCCTATTGGTAACCAAGAAAAAGGACAGATAATGACTAAAATCACCAGAGTTTCGGAAAAAGAATTTGCTCAGAAGACATATGGTAATTTTGCTTTTGTTCCCATGTTGAAGAATCGTGCTGCGGATTAATTATATTAGCCTGACAAAATGAAATTAACAGATACAAAAAAGGGTAGAATTTGCTTTCTACCCTTTTTTATTATATTCGGATAATAAAATTATCTATAAAGGAATATTTCCATGCTTTTTAGCTGGATTTTGTTCACTTTTGTTTTTAGTCATATCCAAAGCCTGAATAAGTTTTTTACGGGTATCGCGTGGAAGAATTATTTCATCGATATATCCCATTTCAGCAGCTTTGTATGGATTAGCAAAAGTGTCTTTATATTGTTCAACAGTATTTGTAAGGTCGTCACCTTCAAGGTTTCTGTAAAGAATATTTACAGCTCCGTCAGCACCCATAACTGCAATTTCAGCAGAAGGATAAGCAAAGTTTACATCAGCACCGATATGTTTTGAGTTCATCACATCATAAGCTCCACCATAAGCTTTACGGGTAATTAGAGTAATTTTGGGTACTGTAGCTTCAGAGAATGCATATAAAAGCTTAGCGCCATGTTTTATAATTCCACCATATTCTTGTACTGTACCTGGTAAGAAACCAGGAACATCTACTAGCGTAATTAATGGAATATTAAAAGCATCACAGAATCTGACGAAACGTGCAGCTTTAATACTTGAATCAATATCTAAAACACCTGCAAAGAAAGCTGGTTGATTGGCAACAAAACCTACAGTTCTTCCATCCATACGACCATAGCCAATAACGATATTTTGAGCATAATGCTCTTGTACTTCATAGAAATAATTATTATCAACAACAGATTCAATAATTTCTTTTATATCATAAGGTTTGTTAGGGTCTGCAGGAACTAAATCATCTAATTTATTATCAACACGGTCTACAGGGTCGTTATTTTTAACAATAGGTGCAGAGTCTAAATTATTAGATGGTAAGAATGATAATAATTCTCTGATAGCCATTATGCTAGATTCATCATCTTCAGACATAAAATGAGCCACACCACTCTTTGTATTATGTGTAACCGCACCACCTAATTCTTTTTTAGTTACTTCTTCATTGGTAACTGATTTTACTACATCTGGACCGGTAACAAACATATAGCTACTATCTTTCACCATAAAGATAAAATCTGTAAGGGCAGGAGAATAAACAGCACCACCGGCACAAGGACCTAAGATAGCAGAAATCTGAGGGATAACACCGGAAGCCTTTGTATTTAACCAAAAGATATCTGCATAACCGGCAAGACTTTGGACTCCCTCTTGAATCCTGGCTCCACCAGAATCGTTTAATCCAATGATAGGAGCACCATTTTTCATTGCTAATTTGGTTACCTTTATAATTTTATCAGCATTGGTACGACTCAAAGAACCACCAAAAACAGTAAAATCTTGTGCATATAAATATATTAATCTGCCGCCAACTTTACCATAACCCGATACTACACCATCACCAAGAAATTTGTTTTTATCCATATCAAAATCAGTTGTTCTATGAACAACAAATTTGTCAAATTCTACAAACGTTCCGGGATCAACGAGTACATCTATTCTTTCTCTTGCAGTAAGTCTTCCTGCTTTATGTTGTTTCTCAATACGGGCAGCACCACCACCCAATTCAGCTTGCTTGTTTTTTTCTTCAAATAATTTATATTTATCTTGATTTGTCATCATAACTTCTTGTTTTTTAATATTTATTCTACAATTACTAATGGTTGGTGACTATCTATATTATCGCCTTCGTTAACGCATACTTCAATGATTTTACGGTCTTTCTTAACTTTATATTCACTTTCCATTTTCATGGCAGAAACAATTACAACCACATCACCGGATTTAACTTCATCACCTTCGTGAACCATTACTTTTACAACTTTACCGGGCATAGGTGACGAAATTATATTCTCATCATCATGGCCGGAACCTTTGCCTCTAGCCATTTGATATTTAGACTCGGCATCTATAACCGTAGTTTCGAATACTTCCATCATTGTATTAACAACATAATCTTTGTTTTTGGCGCCATCTTGCACTTCTACATCAATAGATTTATTATTGTAAAGAAAAGAATAAATATTAGGTGTAATATTTTGTACATCAGCTTCAAAAATTTCACCGTCAATACTTAGTTTAATGTTATTTCCTTTGCGTTCTATAAGTTCTACTTCCGAAACTTTATCGCCTATTTTAATGTCAACTGTCATATTATAAAATTTTTGTTGTTAAAAACGCATTAAACTTTTACGTTTACCGAATGATTTCCATTCACTTGTATTACACTCTTCAGTATCTTCGTCTTTCTTAGCAACAGCATTATTATTCAAATAATGTATAAAAGAAGCCATTACGGCTAATTTGTCATGCTCTTCAGAATGAGATTCTTTTTGAATAAGATAATCGATATTTTTATCGATAAAAGCAGTACTATATTTACCCGAAGCAAAATCTTCAGATTCCATAATTCTATTTAAAAAACGAATATTGGTACGTACACCACTAATTTTATAGCTATATAAAGCTCTCTTCATTCTTTCAATTGCTTGTTTTCTGTTTTTAGCAGTAACAATTAGTTTAGAAATCATTGGGTCATAATGAATAGGAATTTCATAATTGCTATATACATAACCATCTATTCTAATACCGGGGCCTTGAGGTGCTTGATGATTTTTAACTAATCCTGGACTAGGCATAAAGTTAGAACATGGATCTTCAGCATAAACTCTGGCTTCTATTGAATGTCCTTGTTGAAACAAGTCTTCCTGTTTATATTCAATTTCCATTCCTGCTGCAACCTGAATTTGTTGTCTAACTAAATCAACTCTAGTAACTTGTTCTGTAATTGGATGTTCAACTTGCAAACGAGTATTCATTTCTAAGAAGTAATAATTTAAATCATCATCAACAAGAAATTCAACCGTACCAGCCCCAACATAATTAACAGCTTTTGCTGCCATTACTGCTTGCTTGCCCATAATAGCTCTAAGTTCAGGTGTCATTAGTGGTGAAGGAGTTTCTTCAATTACCTTTTGATGACGACGTTGCACGGAGCATTCTCTTTCAAAAAGATGAATTACATTACCATGAGAATCTCCTAGTACTTGAAATTCGATATGGTGAGGATTTTCCACAAATTTTTCTACATAAACAGTGTCGTCACCAAAGCCTGCAAGAGCTTCACTTTTAGCTGCTCTAACACCGGATATGATATCTTTCTCTTCTCTAACGAGTCTCATTCCTTTACCTCCACCACCGGCAGATGCTTTTATCATAACAGGAAGACCAACTTCTTTTACAATACGGATTGCGTCTTCGTCATTTTCAATATTTTCTTTTGTGCCGGGAACAACTTGTACTCCTGCTGCAATCATTTTCTTACGAGCAGAAATTTTATCTCCCATTACTGAAATAACATCGGAAGTAGGACCTATAAAAATAATTCCTTCTTCTCTACATCTATCAGAAAAGGTTGCGTTCTCGCTTAAAAAACCATATCCCGGATGAATTGCATCAGCACCGGATTTTTTGGCGACATCAATAATAGTATCAATTACTAAGTAACTTTCTGCTGATGCAGCAGGGCCGATAAAGTAAGCTTCATCAGCTAATCGTACGTGTTGTGAATTGCGGTCTGCTTCCGAAAATACGGCAACGCTTTTAATTCCCATTTCTCGACAAGTGTGCATTACTCGTATTGCTATTTCACCACGATTTGCAATTAGAATCTTTTTAATCATAAAATGATAATTTGATTTATATAAAGTCTGTGTTTTTAATGATTTAATTTAAATGTTTTACAATAGAAGATTTATTTTGATTTTAAAATAATAATCAAAATCTTTTGCAAATACCATATTATAATCAAAAATGAATTTTAGATAATAAAATGTTTTTGCATTAAAATTGGCTGTTATATTTACAGCCAAGTCTTCCCCTAAATTGAAGTGGTAAAAATAGTAAGAATTATTTTGTTGTCAAGGGTAATATAATTTTGTTCTTAAGAATATGAGATACAATAAGTAAGTAATAAAAATGAGATGCTTGCGTACTATTATTACTTTATTAATATAGTAATTTTATGACATACTTGTTTTAAACTATAATCATTTATTAAAATAGTAAAATCAAACTAATCATTTTTATAATGATCAGGAATTAAGCTTTGTTCTTGTATTGGAGGACGAACATATCCACCTGAGTGTTTGCGTGGAGGTAATTTAAGAGGTTCCGGCGTTAAATCTTCGTATTTTATAAGTGAAAGTAAATGTTTTATTGTGTTTAATCGGGCTTTCTTTTTATCGTCAGCATTAACAACATACCAAGGACATATTTTAGTATCGGTATAGTTAAACATTTCATCTTTAGCTTTTGAGTAATTTATCCATCGAGCTCTGGATTCTAAGTCCATAGGACTAAGTTTCCAGCGTTTTGTCGGGTCTTTAAGTCTTGATTGAAATCTTTTTTCTTGCTCTTCTTCACTTACTGAAAACCAATACTTTATAAGAATAATACCACTACGAATCAGCATTCTTTCATAATTTGGACAAGCTCTAAGAAAATCCCAATATTCTTCATCGGTGCAGAAGCCCATAACTTTTTCTACTCCTGCTCTATTATACCACGATCTATCAAATAAAACCATTTCACCGGCTGCAGGTAAATGCGGAACGTATCGTTGAAAATACCATTGTGTTTTTTCTTTCTCGGTAGGTGTACCTAAAGCTACTACACGGCAAATTCTTGGATTTAATTTTTCGGTAATTCGTTTTATCACTCCTCCTTTGCCGGCAGCATCTCTTCCTTCAAAAAGGATTACTACTTTTAAGCCTTTTGCTTTAATCCATTCCTGAAGTTTAACAAGTTCTATTTGTAAATTTGCTAGTTCTGATTCATAAAAAGAAGACTTTAGTTTTCCATTTTGCTTAAAAATATTTTTATGATTCATATTATAGTGACATTTAAATGTTTAGAAGCGAAAATACTAAAAAAAACGACGAAAGTCAAGATAAATTAGCTTACATTATTCATACAAAAGCAAAGCGAATAGTGTGAATAAGTAATGAATAGTAAAATAGCAATACTAGTTTCCGAAACAAGTTTGGATCAGGATTATTTGTGAATATATCCAGACTAAATAAATGTTATAGTAAGTTGATTTTAAATTTGTTTTTTAGAAAAAAACCGTCATCTCACAATGAGATGACGGTTTGATATTTATAAAATAAAAAATTCTAAAGATCAAATTTAATTCCTTGTGCTAAAGGTAATTCTACACCATAGTTTACTGTGGAAGTTTGACGACGCATATAAACTTTCCATGCATCAGAACCAGACTCACGTCCTCCACCAGTGTCTTTTTCACCACCAAATGCTCCGCCAATCTCAGCTCCGGAAGTGCCAACATTTACGTTAGCAATACCACAATCAGAACCGGCAGCAGAAGTAAATAATTCAGCCTCACGAACATTATCAGTAAAGATACAAGAAGATAAACCTTGAGGTACATCGTTCTGAATTTCAATAGCATTCATTACATCACCGCTATATTTAATAAGGTAAACAATAGGAGCGAAAGTTTCTTCTTGTACAATTTTGAAGTCATTTTTAGCCTCAGCAATACATGGCATAACATAGTTGCCAGATTCGAAGCCTTCGCCTTCAAGAACTTTACCGCCAAATAAAATTTTTCCTCCCTCTTCCTCTACTTTAGCAACAGCATTTTGGAATAGTTCAACAGAGAATTTGTCGATAAGTGGTCCTACTAAGAAACTTTCGTCTAAAGGATTACCAATTTTATTTTCAATTTTGTGATAAGCTGCGATCATTTTATCACGTACTTCATCATAAATATCTTCGTGGATAATAATTCTACGAGTAGTTGTACAACGCTGACCGGCTGTTCCAACAGTTCCAAATACGGTAGAAGTAATTGCCATAGGAATATTAGCGTTAGGAGTCATAATAACAGCATTATTACCGCCTAATTCTAAAATGGTTTTACCAAGACGTTTTCCGACTATTCCACCGACACGTTTTCCAACAGCAGTAGAACCTGTTACCGACATTAGATTTACACGCTTGTCAGCTAAGAAGTTATCACCCATTACTGAGGATTTAGCGATAATTAAATTAAAGACTCCTTCAGGTACATTATTTTCTTTAAGAACATCAGCAATAATTTTTTGGGTAGCAATAGCTGTTAGAGGTGTTTTTGAACTAGGTTTCCAAACAACAACATCGCCGGCAGCAATTGCAAGAGCTGAATTCCAAGCCCAAACTGCCACAGGAAAATTATAAGAAGTTACGATACCTACAATACCAAGAGGCTGATACTGTTCCATAAGGCGATGCTGTGGACGCTCACTTTGTAGAGAAACGCCATTCATTAAGCGTGCCTGACCAACAGCAAAATCACAAATATCAATCATTTCTTGTACTTCTCCTAGACCTTCTTGGTATATTTTACCCATTTCGTAGGTAACTAAAGCACCAAGTTCGTTTTTATATTTTCTTAATTGAAGACCAATTTGACGAACCAATTCTCCACGAATAGGAGCAGGTACTAATCGCCATTTTTTAAATGCTTCTTGAGCTTTTTTTATTACCATTTCGTAATCGTCAAGAGTACCATTTTTTACTTTTCCAATTTCTTTTCCATCGATAGGAGAGAAAGAAGATGTAGTTGCGCCTTTGGTGTCAAACCATTCAACTCCTGTAGAAACGCCGGCATTAATTTCACTAACACCTAATGTTTCCATTACTTTTTTAATATCAATCATAGTTTTATGTTATTTTATAACAATTAAAAAAAGTCCCATTGCGTATATGTATGGGACTTTTATATATTTAAAATTTATTCTTTATCTAAAAATGGGTAACGATAGTTTGTTGGAGCTACAAAAGTTTCTTTTATAGTACGAGGGTTTGTCCAACGAACTAAGTTTAAATAACTTCCCGCCTTATCGTTAGTTCCACTACCACGAGCACCACCAAATGGTTGTTGGTCAACAACAGCACCGGTTGGTTTATCGTTTAAGTAGAAATTACCAGCAGAATAACGTAAAGCATTATAACCTTCGAGAAGTTTTTCTCTGTCTTGAGCAAAAATTGCTCCTGTTAAGGCATAAGGAGAAGTTGTATTACAAAGCTCTAAAGCTTCAGCATATTTATCATCATCATATACATAAATTGTAATTACAGGGCCGAATATTTCTTCTTCCATGGTTACAAAATGAGGATCAGTTACTTTGATAACTGTAGGCTCAACAAAATATCCTTTAGATTTATCTACACCACCGCCAATAATAATTTCTGCACTATTGCTATCTTTAGCCATTTGTATGTAATTAGCAATAGAATCAAAAGCAGCTTCATCAATTACTGCATTCATAAAATGACTGAAATCTATAACATCACCTACGGTAAATTCTGCAACATCATCTTTTATTCTTGATTCAATGGTTGGCCATAGTGAAGCAGGAATATAAGCTCTGGAAGCAGCAGAACATTTTTGTCCTTGATATTCGAATGCACCTCTTGTAATAGCAACAGAAACAATTTCCGGATCAGCAGAACTGTGAGCAAAAATAAAATCTTTACCACCTGTTTCTCCAACGATACGAGGATATGATTTGTATTTAGTAATATTTTTACCAATTATTTTCCAAAATTGTTGGAAAGTGTTAGTAGAACCGGTGAAGTGAATTCCTCCTAATTCAGGACTGTTAAAGATAACATTACCAATAGTAGAACCTTTACCGGGAACAAAGTTGATAACACCGTCAGGTAAACCAGCTTCTTTAAAAATCTTCATCAACCAGTAGTTTGAGAAAATAGCTGTAGTTGCAGGTTTCCATACTGTTACATTACCCATTAAAACTGGAGCCATATTAAGGTTAGAGGCAATTGAAGTAAAGTTAAATGGACTAAGTGCAAATACAAAACCTTCTAAAGGACGATACTCCAAACGGTTGATTACACCAGTAGAGCTATTAGGTTGTTGAGCATATATTTGAGAAGCATAAGCAGCATTGAAGCGGAAGAAATCAATAGTTTCGCATGCAGCGTCAATTTCTGCCTGGAATGGATTTTTACCTTGTCCTAACATTGTAGCTGCATTAATTGTAGATCGGTATTTTGTAGCTAGTAATTCAGCAACTTTTAATGTTATTGATGCTCTTTCTATCCAAGGCATTTCTTCCCAGGATTTTTTTGCTTTCATAGCAGCATCTATTGCCATTTGTACGTGTTCCGGACTAGCTTTATGGTATGTTGCTAATACATGACCGTGGTCGGTAGGCATTACAACTTTTCCTGTATCACCGGTAAAAATTTCTTTTCCTCCAATAATTAAAGGAATTTCTATCTCTTGTGATTTGAACTCTTCAAGCTTAGCTTTGAGTTCAATTCTCTCAGGACTACCTGGAGCATAGCTTTTTATAGGCTCATTCTGAGGATGAGGAAAGCTAAATATTGCATTATTCATAACAGTAATTTTAATTGTTTATTCTATTCAAGATTATATGGGTTTGCAAAGGTAGTAATTCCCATTAGCATATTACCTTATAATGTAAAAATTTAGTTAATTTTATATTGATTTTTATCAAATATAAAATTCTAAAATTATTTTGTTAATTAGATTGATTTAATTCAATTTATCTACATCTATTTTCTTTTCAAAACCCACGTTTTCATCAGGATTATCTGCTAATACTTGTAGTTCTTTTACAAATCTCTCAATATCTTTGTTGGTAAAACCTTTTTCTTCAGCAGCTTCTTCTAAACTTCCCCAAATTGGTTCACCACACACAATGCAGCGGATTCCTTCTTTCATTAAATAGCCTACAGAAGCAGGAACTTCTTCTATCAATTCTTCTATGCTAATATCTTTATTTATTGTCATTTGTATTTAGTTTTAAATAAATATTAATATATTACAAAATTATAGTAATTTCTTATATAATTCTCATTTTTAACTTTTCTAAAAGTACATTGTTAATAAACCTGTTATTTTAACATTTACATAATATAATAATAGAATAATTTAGCATATAATTTAATTGGTATTTTTATACCAACAGTTTGGAAAGAGTAAAACCATAGAACGCATTGAAACATATATTTTTAAGCATAGTTTATCTTTTATTATCATCAAGTATTATTGCCCAGAAGCTTTCTCATGAGCTTTCACAATCTGATGATTATTATTTAAATTTCTGGAAGACTAATTTGGATTCTCTTAGTGAATGTACTCAAAATACACTGCATTATGAGATATTAAGCCTTAAGCGTAATATTCCCGGTTACACTGAAAAAAATTATAAGGACCTAATAACTCAGCTTAATAGTGAAATTCAATTAAAATATGATTATCGTGTTGGTGATATTTTGTCTTTTTATATTCAAAATGGAGAAAAAACCTCTTTTGCTATTGCTTATTCTAATTTTTTAAGTAAGAAATTTAGCAAAGAATTGGAGTTAGCTTCATTACCTAAAACCTTGAAATATCTTCCATTGGCGCTTTCTGCTATGAACAAAAAGGCTATGAATAAGGCTGGGGCTTCGGGGCTATGGCAACTTAGGTATTCGGCAGCAAAGAAAGAGGGATTGGTGATAAACTCTTTTGTGGATGAAAGAAGAAATATTGATAAATCAACATTAGCTGCTTTGGTAGAATTAAAACAATTGTATATTTTGTATCAAAATTGGGATTTAGCACTAGGTGCCTTTGCTTGTGGTCCTAGTAATATCAATAAAAGCATTAGAAGAGTAGATAATAAAGTGGATTATTATGTTATTTACCCATTGCTGCCCGATTTTGGACGGGATATTGTTCCTGCACTTACCGCAGCGGCTATGATAAGCCAGTTTCCACAGGAGTTTGGTTTGAAAATACCGGAGATTGATTTCAATATTGATGTTGACACTTTAGAAGTATCTCAAAGATTGCATTTTGTTCAGCTAAATAAGGTTTTGGGAATAGCGATTGATACTTTGCGCTTCCTTAATCCAAAATACAAAAATGATATTGTTCCCGCAATTGATAAAGTGTATCAGATATTGATACCTAAAGGTTTTTTGACTGCTTTTAATGAGTTGGAAGATTCAATATATCATTATCAAGATTCTTTGCTTTTTAATATAAAAAGACCTGTTATTCTTCCTCCACCATCAAAAGAACGACGCTTTGCTAAATATGAGCCGGAACGTATACCTGATGGTTCGGCATTGGTATATTATCATATTAAAAGTGGTGATAATCTTGGTTATGTGGCTTCATGGTATGGAGTTAAAACAAGTCAGATTGAAGATTGGAATAATGTTTACGATCCAAGAAGATTGCAAATAGGTAAGAGATTAAAAATATATATTCCGGAAGAAAAGGAGGATTACTATAGAACTTTCGATGATTTGAGTTTTCAAGAAAAACAAAAACGTATTGGGAAGGCAGCAAAGTCGTCTATAAAACCAAAGAAAGAAGAACCACTGGGTAAGAATTGGTTTTATCATACTGTAAAGTCCGGAGAATCGCCATATATTATAGCAAAAAAATATAAAGGTGTGAGTGCTGATGATATTCTTCGTTGGAATAATATCACAAATCCAAGAAATATTAGACCAGGACAAAAACTAAAAATTAAGAAGCAATGATACGCCCTTTGAAAGTCGTTTGGTTTTTTACTTTTGTTGGAATTATTCTAACACTTAGTTCTCTTACACTTCCTAAGGATGGTGTTGAAATTGCCGGTTTTAAGATTCACTTACCAAGTGTTGAATCGTATTTTACAAAAGACACCAATAGTTATGCTGATATTTCTCAAATAGTGGAGCAAATATCCGATATCGACTCTTTGCCGGATATAACACAGATTATAGAAGCAGAAAAAGTAAATATTGATTCATCGGCAATGATAAATCCAGAGGATACTATTAAAGCAAATGCTGCTAAATTGGCTGCTAGTATTCATAAAATTGAGTTTGGTACAAAAGGAAAAGAATCTTTATTAAAGTTTTTTGAAAAACTCAATAATAAAAATACTAGTAATATTCGTATAATGCATTATGGTGATTCTCAATTAGAAGGAGATAGGATTACGAGTTATATACGCAATAAACTTCAGAAAAAATATGGTGGTAGTGGGCCTGGACTTTTACCTGCACTTCAGCCTTACGAATCATACTTTAGTATAAACCAAAGCAATGAGGGAGCGTGGGTTCGTTATCCTGTTTTTGGGAAGGTAAATCCTATTGTTAAGCATAATCGTTATGGCCCTTTGGCTGCATTTTCTCGTTTTGCTCCGATTGTTCCTGATAGTTTGTTTAAGGACAGCATTGAATATCACGCAAGTATTAGTTTTGAAGAATCGAAATTATCTTATGCCAGTGTTCGTAAATTTCAAAGAATTCGTCTTCTTTATGGTAATTCGAAGCGTGCTGTAGAAATAAAATTAATGGTAAACGACACTATAATTTATATTGATAGTTTAAAGGCAAATACCGATTTAACTGTTTTTGAATATAAACTCAAAAAGCCAACAAAGAATCTAAGAATAGAATTTACAGGCTATGATAGTCCGGATATTTATGGCATAGCCTTAGATGGTCTTAAAGGTGTGAGTATGGATAATATTGGACTTCGTGGAAGCTCGGGAACTATTTTTCGTAAGATGGATTATGAACATTTGCAAAAAGCATATAAGGTATTAGGTGTGGACATGATAATACTACAATTTGGAGGTAATGTAATGCCTTATATCAAAGATACAATACAAGTAGTGAATTATGCTAGATGGTTTAAGAGTCAAATCTATACTTTGCAAAAAATGAATCCGCAGATAGCTATTATAGTATTAGGACCTTCAGATATGTCATATAAATCCGGAGACAAATATATTACTTATCCATTTTTACCATTGGTAAGAGATGAGCTTCGTAAAGCTGCATTTCAGGCAGGATGTGGATATTGGGATATATATGAGGCGATGGGTGGACATAATTCAATGCCTTCGTGGGTGCGTTCACAACCACCATTGGCAGGTGCTGATTATACTCACTTCACACCTCGTGGTGCTAAACTTATTGCTAATATGTTTTATAATGCTCTTATGTATGAATCTATTAAATAAATGAGGGATAGAATATTAAATATTATCTTTTTGGTGTTTGTTTTTAGCGTTTATTCAAATATCATATTTGCCCAATATGGACGATATCCTTTTGAAATAAGCCATTACAATATTGTAAAATATGATAGTAATCATTTAAAATTCCCTGAGGGAAGAGCTAATTTTGAAATTTTTTATAATAAACTGTATCATACAATAAGCATGGGGCAGTCACAAATAAACATTGTGCAATATGGTGGTTCACATATCCAAGCAGATATATTTTCGGGAGAATGTCGAACTAGATTCCAATCGTTCGATGGTGGAATAAATGCAGGTAGAGGTTTTGTTTTTCCTTATCGTCTTGCACATACCAACACGCCCTATGGTTATTATTTTAGATATAGTGGTGATTGGACAACTTGCAGAAATGTTCAGAAAAAAGAATCTTGCAATCTTGGAATGGCAGGTATTAGTGCCAGAACTGAGGATACTTTAAGCTCATTAACATTGCTAATTGAACCAGATAATGATCTTGACTATTCTTTTAATAGAATTAAGATTTATCACAATATGGATTCTGCTTCATATAGTATTCGTATTGATACAAATATACTTGATTCACAGAAAGTATTTATTAATGAGGGATATACGGAACTTTATTTAAATGATTTTATTGATAGTTTACAAATAGAATTTTATAAATCAGATAGTAATCAGAGTTTTTTCCAGCTTTTTGGAATGAATTTAGAAACAAATAATGCCGGAATTGTATATCATAATCTTGGAATAAATGGTGCTGCCACTACCTCTTTCCTTAGATGTAATAGAATGGAGCAGGATTTAAAAACTATTAAACCCGATTTAGTAATTTTTGGTATTGGTATTAATGATGCTTATGGTAAAAAATTTAGTCAGAGGAAATTCGAAAAAAATTATGATAGTTTAGTTTCGCGAGTAGTTGCAGCAAACCCTGATGTAGCTATAATTTTTGTTACTAATAATGATAGTTATATTAGAAAGAGATATTTAAATAGAAATGGAATTAAGGTTCAGGAAAGTATGTATCGTCTGGCAAAAAAACATAAAGCTGCAGTGTGGGATATGTTTGAGATAATGGGTGGTTTAAACTCTATTGTTGTTTGGCAGAGAGATTATTTGGCAAAAAGAGATAGAGTGCACTTTACTAGAACCGGATATATTTTATTGGGTGATTTGCTTTTTGATGCCGTAATTAAGGATTATGGAGATTTTTTAGAACACAAAACCAATAAATTATCATCTAAACACAATTTTTTGGATGAGAGTGCTATAATTGATACAAGAACAGATAACAAGAACAGATAATTAGAATGGATATATTAGATTATTTAAAAGAGATATTTCTTTATAATCCCGATAAACCTTTGATATTTACCAGATTTTATTTCTGGGTGTTTTTTGCTTTGGTATTAGCGGTTTACTCACTTGTTTATAAAAACAAAAACAGGAGCATAAGAGCCGGTTATTTGTTTTTGGTAAGTTTATTTTTCTATTACAAATCAAGTGGAATGTTCTTTTTTATACTTCTATTTTCCACGTTAACAGATTATTATATTGGTAAATGGGTGTTCGAATCACGTAAGTTACTTTACAAACGCTTACTTATTGCCGCCAGTATTACTATTAATTTAAGTCTATTAGTTTACTTTAAATATTCTGCATTTTTCTTAGAGAGTTTTAATGATCTGTTTAATACCAATTTCGAATTGGTAAATTATATGGCTGTTTTAATGAATAATGCTACAGGAACACATTTTGCCGTTGATCAGATTTTACTTCCGGTAGGAATTTCGTTTTATACTTTCCAGACAATAAGTTATTCTATTGATGTATATAGGGGAGAAGTTAAACCTGTTAATAATCTGATAGACTTTGGCTTTTATGTTAGTTTCTTTCCACAGTTAGTTGCAGGTCCAATAGTTAGGGCATCGCAGTTTATACCACAGATGTATAAAGATTATAAACTGAGCCGTGCAGAATTTGGACTGGCTATTTTTTGGATAATGAAAGGCTTGGTAAAAAAAATATTTATTGGTGATTATATCGCTGTAAATTTTATTGATAGAGTTTTTTCCTCACCATTACATTACTCCGGTTTTGAAAACTTAATGGCTTTATTTGGTTATAGTTTGCAAGTTTATGCAGATTTTTCAGGTTATACAGATATTGCCATAGGGGTAGCTTTACTTCTCGGATTTAGACTTCCAAAAAACTTTGACTCACCTTATAAAGCTCAGAATGTTGGTAATTTCTGGAAACGTTGGCATATTTCTCTTTCTACTTGGTTAAAAGACTATTTATATATTCCCATGGGAGGAAATAGAGGGGGTTCATTATTTAGTTACATAATGTTAGGCATAATTTTATTATTTTTAACTCTATTAATCGGAATATGGTGGGTGCTGCCTATATTTATTGTTGTTGCTTTTGTTTTTATGATTTTTATGCGAAAGTCAGCAAAGTTTAGAAAAGCAGTAAATACTAATATAAACCTTTTGCTAACAATGCTTCTTGGAGGATTATGGCATGGAGCTAGTTGGCAATTTGTAATTTGGGGAGGATTAAATGGTCTCGGATTAGTGGTTTACAAATTCTGGAGGAAAATAAGTCCATGGGAAGCATCAAACACCAAGCTTGCAGTCGTTTGGAAAATTGCTATCACCTTCATTTTTATTACATTTACAAGAGTGTTCTTTCGCTCCGAATCTATGGAGGTTGTTAAAGGTGTTTTGCATCAAATAGGAAGTTTATTCCCTAGTATTTCTGACTTTAAAAACATAGGAAACAATATCGATGCAATTGTTTTTATTCAGCAATGGAAACTAATACCCGAGGTTATTGTTGGCTATAAATGGGTGTTTATGGTAATGCTTATTGGTTATGTGTTTCATTGGCTACCATATTCTCTTAAGGACAAATATCGCCAATGGTTTATTGATAGAAATTTCTATTTGCAAGCTTTAATATTTTCAATAGTGGTTTTTGTAGTGTATCAAAGTATTAGTAGTGATATGCAAGCCTTTATTTATTTTCAGTTCTAAGGTGCAGTAATTCTATTTTTAAGAATTTTTATAGTATAATTTGGTTTTTTATATTTTAAGAATTGTTTTGATGCAATTCTTTACCTAATTTTGTGACATATTAAAATTAATTAGATATGTCTAAAAGTAAAAATCGCAAACCAAAAAAAAGAACACTTAAAAATTCTTTTATAAAGCAAATAGTTGAAGTATTTGCTCATAATCCTCACACTACTTATAATTACAAACAACTAAGTCGTAGCTTGGGTATTGGCGATAAGGCTTCTCGTGAGTTAGTTCATGATATGATGTACAAACTTGAGGAGGATAATATAATAGAACAAGTACATAGAGGAAAGTTTAAATTGCGCGAAGAACATATTCAGGATTTTGTTAAAACTAAAGAAATAGTAGGTGAAGTTGATTTAAAGAAAACGGGTAAAGCATATATTATCTCTAAAGAATTAGAGGAGGATGTATTTATTGCCGCTAATAATACTTACCATGCATTTAATGGCGATACTGTAAAAGTCAGACTTTTCCCCAAAAGGGGTAGGCGTAAAATTGAAGGGCAAATAATTGAAATATTAGAACGTAAAAAAACTCAATATGTGGGGAGAATAGAGATAAGCAAGAAATTTGCTTTTATGATTCCTGATAAAGAAAGTATGCCTTTTGATTTCTTTATTCCATTGGAGAATATAAATAAAGCACAAGATGGTGATAAGGTTCTGGTTAGATTTGTTGATTGGCCGGAACATTCACGTAATCCTTTTGGTGAAGTAATAAAAGTTTTAGGAAAACCCGGTGATAATAATGTGGAAATGCTTTCCATTGTTGCCGATAATGATTTTCCTTTAAGTTTTCCTAAAGAGGTAGAACGTGCTGCAAAAAAAATTGAGAATAAAGTAAGAGAAGAAGAAATTGCAAAACGAAAAGACTATAGAGATGTATTTACTTGCACCATCGACCCTGTTGATGCTAAGGACTTTGATGATGCGCTTTCACTTCGTAAGTTAGATAATGGTAATTGGGAAGTAGGAATTCATATTGCTGATGTTACTCATTATGTAACTCCAAACTCTGTAATAGACAAAGAAGCCTATGAGCGGGGAACTTCAATTTATCTTGTTGATAGAACTATTCCTATGCTTCCTGAGCAATTGTCTAATCTAGTTTGTAGTTTGCGCCCGAATGAGGAAAAATTAACTTTTTCTGCCATTTTTGAAATGGACGATAAAGCTAAGGTGCATAAAGAATGGTTTGGCAGAACGGTTATTAAGTCAAATAGACGATATGCGTATGAAGAAGTTCAAGATATTATTGAAGGTGCTGATGGTGATTATAAGGAAGAGATTATGAAGTTATACCATCTTTCCTCTACCCTCAGAGAAGAAAGGTTTAGAGGAGGAAGTATTAATTTTAAATCCGAAGAAATACGTTTCGATTTAGATGAAAATGGAAAACCTTTAAGTGCTCATTTAAAAATTCAGAAAGAAGCTAATTGGTTGGTTGAAGACTTTATGTTATTAGCAAATAGGAAAGTTGCAGAGTTCGTAGGTTTAAAGAAATATGGTAAATCTCAAAAACCTAAGACTTTTGTTTACAGAATACATGATGTTCCTAATCAAGAGAAACTAATACAATTTTCGGAATTTGTTCGTAAACTTGGTTATAAGGTGAGTTTAAAATCGCGCAAGAGCCTAGTGCATTCTATGAATAAACTTTTTGAAGATATTGCAGGTAAAGGAGAAGAAAAATTGATTGAAACTATTTCAGTTAGAACAATGGCGAAGGCAGTGTATTCTACACAAAATATTGGTCACTATGGATTGTCATTTAAATACTATACGCATTTCACTTCACCAATACGACGATATCCGGATATGATGGTTCATAGGCTTTTGCAGCGATATCTTGATGGTAAGTCTGAAGTCAGTCAGGACGAATATGAAGAATATTGTGATCATACTTCTGAAATGGAACGCAAGGCTGCACAAGCTGAACGAGAGTCAATAAAATATAAGCAAATGGAATATATGCTTGACAAGATTGGCAGGAAATTTATAGGTAAAATCTCAGGAGTAAGTAAGTGGGGATTATTTGTGGCAATTACAGAAGTAAAAAGCGAAGGATTAGTTGCTATGCAAAGTTTAGCCGATGATTATTATTATCTTGATGAAGATAATTATAAAATAATTGGACGTAGATTTGGTAATGAATATCGACTTGGAGATACAGTAAAAGTAATTGTTAAAAATGTTGATCTTATGAAGCGACAAATGGATTTAAATATTGTTCATGAAGAAGAAATAGAAGAATAGATTGTATTTGCTGGCTGAATCTAAGTGACGTATTATTTAGTTTTATTGACATACGTTAATGAAAATATTTGGTATCTTTGTGATAATAAAATATTTCGACTTTGAGAAAAGATGATATTAAAAATCTGTTTACTTTTAATAAAGCAGAGCGAAGAGGTGTGTTTATCCTCTCCATTGTAATTTTTGTTTTATTGATATATAATATTTTTAGCCCTGGTTTATTTCAAGAGGAATTTGATTTTAGGTCATTTAATAAACAAATGGAAGCTTTAAAGGAAGAAAAAGTGAGATTAAAGCTTGATATTAAGCCTTCCCTTGAAAAAGACTCTACTTTTAAGAAGAAAAAACAAGCTATACTTTATAATTTTAACCCTAATACTATTACCGAAAAAGAGTGGGTGTCATTTGGGTTGTCACCTAAGCAAGCCAAAAGTATCTGTAAATATATTAGAAAAGGTGGACGCTTTTATACTAAAGATGACTTAAGGAAAATGTATTGTCTTAATTCTGAAGAATGCAACAGATTGATACCTTTTGTTGTAATTGATGATATGGAAGATAATTTGGAGGAAGAGGAAAACGATTTTGGAGATATGGGAGAGAGAGACACTCTAAAAATTGAATTAAATTCTGCTAGTTTCAATAGCTTGATGGAGATAAAAGGAATTGGTCCTGCTACTGCGAAAGGAATTCTTAAATATAAGAGCTATCTTGGTGGTTATGTTGACAAAAGTCAGTTACTTGAAGTTTATCAAATTGATTCCTTGCGTTATAAGCAAATTATTGATTATTTTATTGTAAATACAGATTCTGTAAAAGTATTTGATATTAATAATGCATCATACTATGAACTAAAAAAGCATCCTTATATCAGTAAAAATGTTGCCTATGAGATAACCCAATATCGTTCTATTAATGGTGATTTCAAGTCTATAGATGAGCTTAAAAAAATAAAGAGTATTAGCGATAGCCTATATCATAAAATTTATCTTTACTTTGCAATTTCTAAAAAATAAGTATTATGATATGAGTGGAATAGTTAAAATAATAACAAAATATCCAAAGACTTTTTGGGTAGCTAATAGTATTGAACTAATAGAAAGAGCAGCATGGTATGGTTTTTTTATGCTCTTTGCCAACTATTTAACAGAATCATCAGATCTTGGTGGGTTGGAATTTACACAAACTCAAAAAGGAACAATAATGGGTGTTGGTACAGGAATATTATATTTTCTTCCTGTTATAACTGGTGCCATTGCTGATAGGTTTGGGTACAAAAAAGTACTTTCAATAGCTTTCACTGTTTATGTTTCGGCTTTTTTATTATTTCCGTTTTTTCACAGTTTTATAGGTGTTTTTATTATGTACTTATACCTTGCTTTAGGAGCTGCCTTATTTAAGCCGATAATATCTGCTACTATTGCTAAAACTACAAATGAAGAGACTTCATCCATTGGTTTTGGTATTTTCTATATGATGGTGAATATTGGAGCATTTGTTGGTCCATTAATTACTCTACTTTATCGTGAAAATACTTTTTATATTGTTGGTGGCATTATTGCTCTTAATTTTATTTTATTGCTGTTGTACAAAGAACCAAACAGAGAAAATACTGATGAACCATTAGGAAAAAGTATAAAAAAAATATTTACAAATATTATTGTTGTGTTTTCTGACCTTAAGTTTATGATTTTCCTATTGATAATATCCGGTTTTTGGACTATGTATAATCAACTGTTTTTCTCATTACCTGTTTTTATTTCTCAGTGGGTCGATAGTAGTCAGATATATTATTTCTTTAGTGATCATTTACCTTTTTTTGCTAAAAATTATCATGTAGGAAATCAAATGGATGCTGAATTTATCACTAATTCTGATGCCATGTTTATCATTATATTTCAAATATTTATTTCATATCTTGTTATGAAAATAAAGCCTTTGAGTACAATGGTAACAGGAATTATTATAGCAACTATAGGTATGGGTTTAACTGTTTATACGCAAAATGTAATGTTTACTTTGGGTGCTATTCTTATTTTCTCCATTGGCGAAATGTCTGCCAGCCCTAAGATTACAGAGTATATTGGAAGAATAGCACCAAAGGATAAAAAAGCTCTATTTATGGGATTTTCATTTATTCCATTATTTCTGGGAAATGTTTTTGCAGGAATAGTTTCAGGACCGGTATATCAAAGAATATCAGATAAATACGAATTGGCAAATCGATATGCTTCGGATAATAATCTAAAAATCAATTTGAACTTATCCAAAAATCAAAATTTTGAAGCTATTGCTCATCAGGCTAATCTTAACTCTCACGAATTTAGTAATCTTTTATGGAACCAATATCATCCCAATAATTTTTGGATAGTGATTTTTGCCATTGGTATTTTAGCTGCTATTTCATTATTTATATATGATAGAGTGTTGACCTCTAAGAAGAATATATAACAAGGTTTATGTTAATATTATTATAACCTAAATTCTATAGAAGTGCTACTAACAGGCTATTAGCGTGTAATATTTAAATTTATTAATTTTATTTAATCGTTAAAATTATTTGTTAATAATGGGGGATAAATAAAAAACACAGAATAATTGGAATTTTATTCCAATTATTCTGTGTTTAAAATACTAGTAGTTTTAAATTAAACTATTTCATTATTAATTGTTTACGCTCTATAGTTTCTCCATTATTTAATAAAAGATAATAAACTCCTTTACTTTGATTTGTAAGGTCTAGTTTTAGATTCATTCCCTTACTTTTTATTTCTTCAGAATAAATTAATCTTCCATCGGTAGAATAAACTTCTAATGTTTCAAAGCTAGTGTTTGTTTCTATATTAAAAACACCTATTGATGGATTTGGATATATTTTGATATTGTTACTTTGGTTGTCGGAAGTATTAATTCCCGTACATGGATTTACAGTAATTTCAATATCATCATTTTCCACGCAATTGTTCGACTGGTCAGTAACAGTAACAGAATATGTGAAAGTACCTGTACCTAATGTTGAAGCGTCGATAGTTAATGTAGAGTCTGTTGAGCCGTCATTCCAAAGGTAAACATAGCCATTACCGAGTTTTGTTGCTAATGTTATTACATGGTTAATACAAATACTTGAATCGTCACCAAGTGTAAAATCTGGAGATTGTAAAACTTCAATAATAGTTGAATCCGTATTTGTACAGTTATTAGAATTAGTGTAACTATAAACCAATGTATCATTACCTATACTTGCATCTGAAGGGATAAATACTATTCCCTGGATTCCATTACCGGAATATGTTCCACCTGCTGGTGTTCCTGAATTTAGTATAATTGGGATTCCGTTATTACAAATGGATGGAACTAGTGTTCCAAAGCTTACGTTAGGTAAAGGATATATGATAGTGTTGTGTGAAACAGAATCCATACAACCATCAGCATTTGTTATAGAATACGAAACAGTTTTGGATAATGATAAAACATTAGCAGGTATAGTAATTTGATTAGGGTCGAAAGTCGATCCTGAAGTAGTTCCGGTAAATGTTCCTCCAGCTTCAGTTGGTATCAAAGTTGAGGCTGCATCATTATTACAATAGCTAGCAGCAAGACCGCTAAAACTAGCATCTGGAGCTGCGTTAATTTTTATTTTTATGGTGTCACTATTGCTACAATTATTGGAGTTAGTGTAAGAATAATAAATATAGTTATAACCCAATGCTGCATTAGCAGGATTAAAGATATTTCCATTTAAGAAGGCCCCTGCTGTAACTGTTCCTCCTGTAGGAGTGACTAATAAAGTATCAATTGCAGCATTTTCACAATAAATTGTATCTAATCCATTAATATTAACAATTGGTGAGTGATATAATGTAACATTCACTGAATCGGCATTATAACAAGAGTTAGCATCAGTAATTTCATATTTTATTTTGCTAATCATCATTATACTTGGTAAATTTGCATAAAAAGTTGGGTCGAACACATTTCCACTTATACCATTTCCTGAGAAAGTACCACCTGTAGTAGCAGGTATAAGAGTTGAAGGTAGTGAATTGTCGCAATATGTTGCACTATATCCACTAAAACTAGCATCGGGTAAACTATTTATTGTAACGTTTACTGTATCAGCATTAGAACATCCATAAGTATCAGTATAACTATAAATAACATCTACATTTCCTGCTCCAGCTGTACTAGGTGAAAATACAGAACCATTAACAGCTGTTCCGCTAAAAGTTCCTCCACTAGGAGTGGCTGTTAAATTAATATCTGCATTATCTGCACAATAATTAGAGGCAAGATTACTTATAGAGACAGTAGGTTTGGCAGTAGGACTTATTGTTAATGAATTTGAGACAATAGTTCTGGCACCACCACTTATTTTACAATAATAAGTTCCTGCATCAGAAGCAGATAGAGTATTGAAGCTTAGAGTGTCGTTTGTTGCTCCAGCTATTCTATTACCATTCTTATACCATTGATAATGCAATAAAGTAGTATGACTAGCGGCTACAGTAAGTAATGCTAAATCGCCTATACAACTTGATGATATTGCGGGCTGAGAAGTAATAGTGATATTCGAAAGTCCAAACTCTGTTAAAGAGCCGTACATTGGATTGGCGCCATTACTGCCATTAAAATCAACTTTTTTTGTTATTGTACCTGTTGCTCTATTGTATTCAAATAAAGTTCCTTTATTATTTGCTCCTCCAACATAAGTGTAGCCATAAAGCTTTCCGTTAGCAGCTTCCATTAAATCGCCAAATGGTTTTGATCCTGTATTATTTACAGAAAAGGTGGCTTTATTTGTTACGCTTGTAGCTCCGGGAATATATTCGTCAATGGTACCACCGTTATATTCTGTGTTTCCACTACCACCGTTAGAGATAAGCAAATATATTTTGCCATCACTACCTAATAAAGGGGTATTTCCCTGTGAATGATAACCAGTGTAATTGTATAATTCCTTTTTCATGGTGAAGGTAGATGTTGCAGGGTCAAATTCAAATAAAGTACCATGAGAATAATAGCTGGCACCACCATCTTCAGTTAGTCCGTATAGTTTTCCATTATTAGCAAGAGTTAAACTTCCGCTTGGGTTAGTACCGTCATTATTGGAAAAGGTATACTTAGAAGTAATAGTACCGGTGGTTATATTATATTGGAATAATCTTCCATATCCATAAGAACTAAGACCATAAAGATTGCCGTCCCATGCTTCTACTAATCGTCCACGAGTAGAATGAATACTACTGGTAAAATCAGCTTTTTTGGTGAATGTCCAATTAGTTGTGTCAATTTCAAAAATAGCACCATAGCTGTTTGTTCCACCTCTTGAAGTCATTCCATATAATTTTCCATTAGAAGCTTCCATCAGACTTCCTTTTGGTTCATATCCTGTTAGGCTATCAAGGTCTTTCAGTTTTGTATAACTGTCATTAGAAGGATTAAATTCAAAAATAACACCTTTATTAAAAACACCTCCCTTTGAAGTTAGACCATACATTTTTCCATTACTAGCCATTAGTAAATCTCCTTCAGGACTTATTCCATCTATTGGTTCAGAAAATCTAAATTTTTCTATCACATTATGATTCGAAGCATCATATTCAACAAATGATCCATTTGAATATGTAGAATAAGAAGTTTGTCCATCGGGAAAAGTACCACCAGCATAATATTTTCCATTTGAGGCTTGCATAAAACCTCTATATAAGTATTTTAGATTATTATTAGAGTCTATAAGCGTACGTGTGTTATTATTGGGATTAAATTCCCAAATACGAATTGCACTAGAAATATTATAATCTTTACCTGTTATCAATATTTTATTATTGCTGTTTAGAGTAATATCTTGATTAAAAGTTCCATTTGCAATACTATCAACAACTGTTGCAGTACCAGAGGAAATGTTATATCTCCAAAGGTAATAATGAGGTTCTTGGTTGTAAGTGCCAGGAATTTGATAATATTGATGTGTTACACAAAATAAATAGTTTGTTCCCACTAAAACTGGCGCTCCAGTTGGATTTTTACCAAGAGAATCATTACTAAATCCAAATAAATTAGTAGCTACATTTGTAGAAGGATCGTATTTATAAATATTTCCAAATGCATATGAATAATTAGGAGGGTAATTTCCTCCTGATTCTGTCGTTCCGTACATAATTCCATCAGGAGCCTGTATCAAGCCTGATTTAGCATCTTGTCCGGATTTGGGTGCTGACCACGAAGTCCACATATCTTTTGTTTTGGTGTAAATATCAGTGGCAGGGTCTATTTTGAAAATAGTACCTTTATCTTGAAATCCACCATTAGAAGTTACACCGTATATTTTGCCATCGGATGCTATTAAAAGGTTTCCAACCGGATTCTTTCCATCATTATTGCTATGACCGAAAGAATGAATTTTTGTATAAGTTCCTGATGATATATCATAGGAATATACAGTACCATAATGTTGACTTGAACCTCCAACTCCTGGAGTAACTCCGTAAAGTTTTCCATTTGATGCCAAAACAGGAGCACTGGTTGGCCAACAGCCTGTTATGGTATCATTAAAATTAAATAGAACAGTATAATCTTCATTGCTAGGATCATATTCAAAAATAACACCGCTATATTTTTGGTATTGATACCAAGGGAATGAACAAAGATGGGTGCCTCCAAACTGAGTTGTTCCATAAATTTTTCCATTGGAAGCTTGTGTAAATACACTTTTGGGGTTTCTGCCGGCATGATAAAATTTGAAATCGAATACCGTTTGTAAATTAGAGCCATTAGCATCTGTTTTAAAAATAACTCCTTTGTTGTTAACTCCGCCTTTAGAACTCACTCCATAGAAACTTGTTTGTGCTTGTAAAATTGATACTATTATTAAAAGTGTCAGAAGTAGAAGATGTTTTGTTTTCATTATTTGCTTTGTTTTAATAAAATTATGTGATTAAAGTGCAAATGTAAAACTAATAATTTGTTATGGAATAGGTAAAATGCTGTATTGTGGTTTTATTTTTAACAAAGTTTAGTTAATAAATAATAAAAAGCCATTTCTATTTAAAGAAATGGCTTTTTGTAAATTATTTAAAGATTGTTTAGATGTCTTTTACATCGGCACATAATTTAGCCGATAAGAACTCTCTATTCATCTTGGCAATATTAGAAACAGAAATTTCCTTAGGGCACTCTTGTTCACAAGCATAAGTGTTAGAACAATTACCAAATCCTAAAGCGTCCATTTCAGCGACCATATTTTGAACTCTACGTTTTGCTTCAATTTTACCTTGAGGTAAATTAGCAAACTGAGATACTTTAGCAGCAACGAAAAGCATTGCAGAAGCATTTTTACAAGTTGCCACACAAGCACCACATCCAATACAGGCAGCAGCATCCATAGCTGCATCAGCATTAACCTTTGGTATTGGAATAGCGTTAGCATCAGGTACACCACCAGTATTTACTGAAATATAACCACCAGCTTGAATAATGCTATCAAAAGCACCACGGTTTACTATCAAATCCTTGACGATTGGGAAAGCTTTTGCTCTCCACGGCTCAATAAAAATTGTATCACCGTCCTTAAATTTACGCATATGAAGCTGACAGGTGGTAACACCACTGTCAGGACCGTGAGCACGACCGTTAATATATAAACTACAAGTACCACATATACCTTCACGGCAATCGTGGTCAAAAGCTACAGGGTCTTCTCCTTTTTCAATCAAATCTTGATTGAGGACGTCCAACATCTCAAAGAATGAGCTGTCAGGAGAAACGCCGGTGACTTTATACTCAACCATTTTTCCTTTGGCTTGGGCATTGGCTTGACGCCATATTTTTAATGTTAAATCCATAATTTCTCCCTATTTATAGTTACGTTGAACCAATTTAATGGCTTCAAATGTCAAATGTTCTTTATGCAATTCAGGCTCTTGGCCGTCTCCTTTGTATTCCCATGCTGCCACATAAGTGAAGTTCTCGTCATCTCTTTTAGCTTCGCCTTCAGGAGTTTGACTTTCTTCACGGAAGTGACCACCACAAGATTCAGTTCTGTTTAAAGCATCACGCGCTATTAATTCTCCTAGTTCAAGGAAATCAGCAACACGACCTGCTTTCTCCAGCTCGTTATTAAATTCTGCTGTATCACCTGGGATACGTACATCTTTCCAGAATTCTTCTCTTAATTTAGGGATTTCTTCTAATGCTTTCTTTAGACCTTCTTCATTTCTGGCCATACCAACATATTCCCACATAATGTGTCCTAAACGTTTATGGAATGAGTCAACAGATTGTTTTCCGTTAATGCTCATGAGTTTTTTAATTCTTTCGTTAACGTTTTTCTCTACATCATTAAATTCCGGCTCTTTTCCGGTGAAACGAGGAACGTGTATTTGGTCAGCAAGATAATCAGCAATAGTGTAAGGGAGCACAAAATAACCATCTGCTAATCCTTGCATCAATGCTGATGCTCCTAGTCTGTTAGCACCGTGGTCAGAGAAGTTAGCTTCTCCTATGGCATATAATCCAGGAACAGTAGTCATTAAGTTATAATCTACCCAAAGTCCACCCATTGTGTAATGTGATGCTGGATAAATCATCATTGGAGTAGTATAAGGATCTTCGTCAACAATCTTTTCATACATTTGGAATAGGTTGCCATAACGGGCTTCTACTACACTTTTTCCTAATCTGCCAATAGCTTCTTCAAAATCAAGGTAAACAGCAATACCGGTAGGTCCAACTCCATGTCCGGCATCTACACGCTCTTTTGCTGCTCTGGAGGCAACATCACGAGGTACTAAATTACCAAATGCAGGATAACGTCTTTCCAAATAATAATCTCTATCTTCTTCCTTAATTTGTGTTGGTTTAAGTTTGCCAGCTTTAATAGCTTCTGCATCTTCTTTTTTCTTAGGAACCCAAATACGACCATCATTACGTAAACTTTCACTCATTAGTGTTAGCTTAGACTGGAAGTCTCCATGAACAGGAATACAAGTTGGGTGAATCTGCATATAACAAGGGTTGGCAAAAGCAGCACCGGCTTTATAAGCTTTCCATGCAGGTGAAACATTAGAACCCATTGCATTGGTAGAAAGGTAGAATACATTACCATAACCACCAGTAGCAAGAACTACTGCATGAGCTGCATGTCTTTCAATTTCTCCTGTAACCAAATTACGGGTAATGATACCTCTGGCACGACCATCGATTTTTACTACATCAAGCATATCACGACGGTTGTAAAGAGTAACTTTACCTTTCTTGATTTGACGACTTAATGCACTATAAGCACCTAACAATAATTGTTGTCCGGTTTGACCTCGTGCGTAAAAAGTACGCGAAACTTGTGCTCCACCAAAAGAACGGTTGTCAAGCAATCCACCATACTCACGAGCAAAAGGAATACCTTGAGCTACACATTGGTCAATAATATTATTACTTACTTCTGCAAGGCGATATACATTAGCTTCGCGAGCTCTGTCGTCACCACCTTTTACTGTATCATAGAACAAACGGTATACGCTATCACCATCATTAGGATAGTTTTTTGCAGCGTTAATACCACCTTGAGCAGCAATACTATGTGCTCGACGAGGACTGTCTTGATAACAGAATATCTTTACTTCGTATCCCATTTCTGCTAAGGAAGCAGCAGCAGAAGCTCCAGCTAGACCTGTTCCAACAACGATAATGTCTAATTTACGTTTGTTAGAAGGGTTTACTAATTTGGCGTGGTCAATATAGTTTTTCCACTTATCAGCCATTGCCCCTTCAGGGATTTTTGAATCTAATTTTATCATATCTTATTGTATTTTATGATGAAATTTCATTATTAAAAAACTTATTTTCCTGCTATTAAAATAAATAGTGGAATAATTGTAAAACCTACGGAAATCACCAAGGCGTAGATAGTGCTAATTGCTTTGACTGCTGGAGTATATTTACTATGCTCCCAGCCTAAACTTTGAAATCCTGATTGAATGGCGTGGTTTAAGTGAAATCCTAATGCCAAAAATGATACTATGTATATAATAACATAGAGGGGCTGTTTGAATAATTCTAAAGCAGAATTATAAAAATCAGGGTGTCCATCTTCTCCCATTAAACCACTCACTAATCCTATTTTTACAAAATAAAAATGGATAAAGTGGAGCCCTAAAAAGATAAAAATAATGATTCCCGTATGAATCATGTATTTTGACATTAGAGAGGTTTTTGTAATATTGGCTCTTTGATAGCCAATAGGACGAGCTGCGTTATTTTGAAACCACAATATTATTCCCAATAAAATGTGAATGATAAATGCAGAAAACAAGATAATTTCAAATACTTTAATTACAGGATTCTTTCCCATAAATTCAGCAGCAGCTCTGAATGATTCGCCTCCATCGTCTAGAAGCAGCATCAGATTGATAGTCAAATGCACCAATAAAAATGCAGCAAGGAATAGCCCGATAATAGACATGCTGATTTTCTTGGTGATTGATGCGTAATTTAGTAATGAATTACTCATAGTGTTTTGATTGTTTAACGTAAATGATTGAACATTAAGTTTCAACGAGAATTACGATAATCTCGAAGGGCTTTTTACACCTTTTCTAAAATATGGAAATCGTATTGTAATATACTGATATATTGTTAGATAAGTAAAAAAAATAATATATTCCCTATTTTAGCGTCGCAAATTTAGTCTATATTTAACATATTTGTACATTTGCAATGCTATTTAAATCTGTTCTAAATAATTAACTATGCGTTATAAATCTATTTCGAATAAGTTCTTTATTAATAATCGTAAGATGTTGATAAATAAACTAAAACATAATTCTGTTGTATTATTGTTTTCTTCTGATGAATATCATCGTAATGGAGACCAATTTTTTCCGTACAGACAAAATTCTGATTTATATCATCTTTGTGGTATTAATCAGGAACAATCTATATTGATGTTAAACCTATTTGACAATGCAAAAGAAGAATTTCTTTTTATTAAGCATATAGATAATCTGCAAAGAATATGGCATGGTGAGAAATTGAATAAAGAACAGGCAAGTGAGATTTCTGGAGTAAAAAGAATTGAATGGATAGAAGAATTTGAAACTGCTTTATTAAAAAGTATGGAAAAGGCTAAAACAATATATTATATTGAATCACCGAACCTAATCTCTTTTGATAATTTACCTACAAGTAATACAAGGAGAATAAATGCTATTAGAAATGATTTCCCTGAAAAAGAATTTGTTTCAATTAATGATTTTATAACAGAGCAGAGATTAATAAAATCAGAAGAAGAACTTGTACAAATTAAAACTGCTGTTGATATAACAAAGAAAGCCTATCACAAGCTTTTACAAGAAACCGAACCTAATATGTTAGAGTATGAGGTTGAGGCGATGATAACATATGAGTTTATTCGTAATGGTGCTGAGGGGCATGCTTATAGTCCAATCGTAGCTTCAGGCAAAAACGCTTGTATTCTTCATTATACTGAAAATGATAAAATAATGAAAGACGGAGATTTACTATTACTTGATTTTGGTGCTGAATATGGAAATTATGCTGCTGATTGTTCGAGGACAATACCAATAAATGGTAAATTTACTGATAGGCAGAGGGAATGTTATAATGCTGTTCTTGATGTATTTAATAGGGCTAAGAGTCTATATGTTCCGGGTAATAATATTGATATAATCAATGAGAAAGTTGGACAATGGATGCAGGAAAAAATGATTGAATTAGGGTTATTTACTCAAGAAGATATAGATAATCATACAGGAGAGAATGCTTTATATAAAAAATACTTTATGCATGGTACAGCTCATTTTATTGGTTTGGATGTGCATGATGTGGGTAGTAAACAAACTACTTTTAAGGAAGGGATGTTGCTTAGCTGTGAACCGGCGATATATATTGAGGAAGAGGGTATAGGAGTGAGGATAGAAACAGATATTTTAGTTGGAGAAGAACCCATAGATTTGATGTCTGATTTCCCTGTAAGTATTGATGAAATAGAAGCTGCTATGAATTAAAGATAAATTATACTTTAGATTAATGTTTATTTTAGAATGTATAGTTTTACTAATAAATTATTAATAAATGAAAAATTATTTTGATAAGGAATTTGAATTACGATATTTTGAGATGAATAAGTTTGGTGTGGCTTCTACAATTACTATGCTTACTCTTCTTGAGGAAGCTGCTGCTGAACATTGTTATTCAATAGATTACAGCCTTTATAAGCTCGAACAACAAAATATTGGATGGGTGCTTATTTCTGGAGCAATGCAAATGGATAGATACCCAAGATATAAGGAGAAGATTACAATAAGAACTTGGTTATCCGGTTATTCAACAGTTAGAGGAACAAGAGAAAATATTATTTATGACGAAAAAAGAAATATTATTGGTAAAGCAAGAGGACTTTGGGTTTTCTTTGATATCGAAAGACGTAGGCCAATTAAAATTATTGATGATATTAGAGAAAGATGGCAATTTTGTGAAGAGAAATCTCTTGATACAAATATTGTACGAAAGTTAAAACCATTAGATAATGCGGTTCATAATCAAGAATTTAATGTTCATCTTTTTGATGTGGACACAAATAAGCACGTCAATAATGTTAGGTATTTGCAATGGCTAGTGGAGTCTATTCCAGAAGAGGTGATTGACAATTATTTTCTTAATAATATTGAAGGTAGATTTGTTGGGGAGGCGCATTATGGTGACTCTATTTTGTCTTATACCGAAAAAGGGGAAAGAGAAAATTCTTTTGTTCATACTATTAGAACTAAGAGCGATAACAAGGTATGTGCTATTGCTAATACTTATTGGAATATCAAATAATTAATCGTTATTTTATTGATTTGAAAATTAAGTACATTTGTATATAATTTAGTTTTTTGTGAAAAGGTTAGTTTTTAGGATATTCGGAGCTCTAATATTAATACTTGGAATGGTATCTTGCTATCCCACACGTAATGTGCCTGCAGATTCTTATTTGTATACAAGGAACTCTTATAAAATTAAAAAAGGGAAGATAGAATCTCATAATATCAGCTCATATTTTAAACAGAAAACGAATAGTAAGATATTGATTATAAGGCCATATACGTGGTTTTATGACATTGGAACTATTTTTAAAGACAGTAGTAAATTGTTTAATTTTTTTACAAAAACCATTGGAGAAGCACCTATATTATATGATTCTAGCCTTGTAAATCCTACAATGGAAAATATAAATCAGCATTTAAAAAACCTTGGGTATTATAATGCCGATATCTATGCTCGTATTATTAAGAAAAAATATATAAAAACAGCAAGAGTTCAATATGTAATTGTACCAAATGAGCCTTATAGAATTAATAAGTTTGATTTTGATATTGAAAATAGAATTGTAAAATCATTTGTATTAGCCGATTGGGGGAGAAGTCTTTTGGATACTGGAATGATTTTTTCTATCTCAGTATTGGAGCAAGAACGTTCTAGAATTAGTAGTCAACTTAGAAATGAAGGTTTTTATTATTTTAATAAAAGCCAAATTAGTTTTATTGCTGATACAAATTTAAACTCACATAGAGTAAATGTTACTTTAAAAATAGACGAACAAGAGGAAAGAAAAAACCTTGAAGATACAACTATTAAATACATTAAGGATATACAGTATAAATATAAAAAAATATATATAATCCCGGAGGTTTCAGATATTACAAGCGGTGAAAATATTGACACAACAAAATTTTCTTATGATTACGACCATAGGGGCATGGTTGATTATTATTTTATTCACACAAAAGAGTTAGCAGTAAATCCAAAAACGATACTTCAAACCCTGTTTATCAAGCCAAATAGATTTTATAAAAATAAGGATGTATCTCAGACTTACAGGGCTTTAAATAATCTTAGTATATACAAATATGTAAATATTAACATTCATGATTTACATCAAGAAATTGATGGTTTTGGACAATTAGAGTGTTATATAAGGCTTTCTAAAATGGCGAAATATGATATTGTTAGTAATTCTGAGGTTAAAAATACTGCAGGGGAGCTAGGTCTGGAACAGAATTTTGGTTTAGTTAGTCGCAATACATTTAAGAATGGTGAAGTACTTAGAGTAAATATTAGAGGAGCATTGGAAGTGCAAAGTGTAACTAATAGTGATAATCCTCCTAATACAATTCTGAAAATATTTAATACTTTTGAAGCAGGTATTAATACGAGCCTTGAGATACCTCGCTTTTTTGCTCCTGTACGTAGAAATTTTTTTTCCAGATATTTTACGCCTAAAACTATTTTTAACTTAGGTTATAACTATCAAGACAGACCAGATTATACTCGACGTATTATTAACGGAACATTTGGTTATAAATGGATTTCTAATACCAGGACTTCACATATTCTTAATCCTGTTGAATTATCATCTGTAAAGATTTTTCCAACACCGGAGTTTCAAGAGACTATAGATGCTTATGAAGATCCCAGAATCAAGTATTCTTATCAAGATCACTTAGTTTTAGGGATGAGCTATTCTTACTTATTTAATAATAAGAAAGTGAATAATAGAAGGCCTTTTAAATTCTTTTTTAGTAAAATTGAGCTTGGTGGTATTCCTTATAGTTTTTTTAGCTCAGTTGTTGGCAATCATAGAGATAGTATAGGACAATATTTTATTGGAGATTTACCATATACACAATTTGCTAGAGCTGAGATTGATTTTAGATATAATATACCTACTAATAATGGAAATACAATGCATGTATTTAGAATTAATCTAGGAGCAGGAGTTCCTTTAGGTAGTTCTGTGGCCATACCTTTCGAGAAGAGTTTCTATATTGGTGGTGCAAATAGTTTAAGAGGCTGGACTATAGGAACATTAGGCCCCGGTAGTTTTAATTCAGGTAGCACTTCTTTTGAGGTGACAGGAGATATTAAAATTGAAATGAATTATGAATTTCGTTTTCCAATTAGTAAGCCTCTTATGGGAGCAATTTTTACTGATGTTGGAAATGTTTTCTTAATTAATAAAAGTGAATCAATGCCCGGAGGCGAATTTAAAATTAACGACTTTTATACTAAACTTGCTGTTGATGTTGGCTATGGGCTAAGATATGATATGAATTTTTTGATAATAAGATTTGATATTGCACATCCTATTTATCAACCTTATTTCCCCGCTGGCGACAGGTGGACAATGCGTAGTCAAGGGACTAATTCACATATTTTAATTGCATATAATTTTGCTATTGGTTATCCTTTTTAGATATTATGAGCCTTTTTTCGCATCAACATTATTTAAGTTTAAAATCTCAGTTTGGTTATCCTCCTACTTCCAAACAAGATGTACTTTTGCAAAAGCTTGCTAGTTTTGTTGATGATAATACTCCACGTCCTTTATTTGTAATTAGAGGATATGCAGGTACAGGAAAAACCTCTATTATATCGGCTTTAGTACAATACTTACGACAAGAGAAAAGAGCTTTTCGGCTTATGGCACCAACAGGAAGGGCAGCTAAAGTATTAAGCAAATATTCAGGTTATAAAGCCTCAACTGTTCATAGAAGTATTTATTTTGCTCGTACAGGTTCCGGCGGAGGGTTAATATTGGCTTTGCAAAGAAATAAATACAAACGCGCTATATTTATTATTGACGAAGCTTCAATGATTCCTGATGAAACCAGTATTGCTAGAAGTGGTGGTAGAAATTTGCTTTACGATATTATGGAGTATACTTTCTCAGGAAATGATTGTAAACTTATTTTTGTTGGAGATACTGCCCAGCTGCCTCCAGTTGGTTTAGATATTAGTCCGGCTTTAAATATATCCTATCTTAAAAATGCATTTCATCTGGAGATAACCGATATTGAACTTGACGAGGTAGTACGGCAGGAAAAGCAATCAGGGATATTATTAAATGCCACTATTCTACGACAGAGAATAAATGAGGAGAATTTTATAACTCCTATTTTTGATCTTTATGGTCAGCGCGATTTGGTTAATTTGCCAGGTGCTGAGTTGTTAGACGAATTAGTGTCGGCATACGATTTTCATGGTTTTGATAATACCGTTATTATTACTCGCTCTAATAAAAGAGCAAATCTTTACAATAGAGAAATACGAAACAGAATACTTTTTAGAGAAGAAAAGATAAATGCCGGAGATTATTTGATGGTTGTAAAAAACAATTACTATTGGTTAGATGATGATAATGTAGCGGGTTTTTTAGCAAATGGTGATATTTTAGAACTAATGTCAGTACAGAAAGTTGAAGAAATGTATGGATTTCAGTTTGCTGATATTTCGGCTAGAATGGTTGATTATCCTGATGCTAAAGAAATAGAAATAAAAGTAATGCTAAATAGCTTAGAAGTGGAAGCCCCAGCTATGAGTTATGAAGATAATAATAAGCTATATATGGCTGTAATGGAAGATTATATGGATATTACACAGAAATCGAAACGATTAGCAAAAATAAAAGAAAACCCATATTTCAATGCTGTACAGATAAAATTTTCTTATGCTTTAACTTGTCATAAAACTCAAGGGGGACAATGGCATACTGTGTTTGTGGATCAAGGATATATAACTGAGGATAAAATCAATAAGGAATATATGCGCTGGCTTTATACTGCTATCACAAGATCTACAAGCAGGGTGTTTTTTGTTAATTTTCCTGATAACCTTATTATGGAAGCTTAATGTTTTTGTGTGCAAATATTCTTAATTATTGCTAGGAAATATTTAGAAACAGGTGTGTGTATTTTATTTGTTTTACTTAATCGTCATGATTATTTGTGAATAATTCAGGTTAATTTACTGAAGAACAATAAAATAAGTTAGATGTTAATTTATAATAGTGAATGATGTAAGATAAACTAATGACGATAATAATTAGATATGAAAAATATAAAAATACAATTGAGCAAAATATACCTTATAGTAATTTTATTAAGTACATTAGCTTTTACAACAGCAGATTCTGGATTCTATTCTTTTGTAGTAAAAGATATTGATGGTAATAATTTTGAAATGTCGCGTTTAAAGGGCAAAAAAATTATGATAATAAATGTTGCATCAAAATGCGGATTTACACCTCAGTACGAAGCACTAGAGGCTCTTTATAAGAAGTATAAAGATAAAAATTTTACGATAGTTGGATTTCCTGCTAACAATTTTATGCATCAAGAGCCTGGTACGAATGCAGAGATAAAACAATTTTGCACTTTAAATTATGGCGTTACATTTATAATGATGTCAAAGGTGTCTGTAAAGGGTAAGGAGATGGCTCCAATTTATCATTGGCTTACTGAGAAAAAGCTAAACGGAGTTAAAGACTCAAAAGTAAAATGGAATTTTCAGAAATATTTAATTGATGAGAATGGTATTTTGGTAAAAGTGCTTAGGCCAAGTACTAAACCTGATGATAAGGAGATTATAGACTGGATAGAAGGAAAATAGGTTAATCATAGAATTTTTTTTACAGCAAGGCATTAGGTTTGTTTAGAAAACTTATAATTATATATTTTTCAATTATATATAAGTTTATATACAATTAAACTTTAAATCACATTATACATACAGTTTGCTACTGAAAGAGTATAAAATAGAGTGCTGTAAAGCCTTCAATCTATTACACTTTGGTATGCAGTTAGGAAGGCCTGTATTATGATAATGCCTAAATATAAGAAAATGAATTAGTTCTGTTTTTTTAGATGTAATTTTGAATATTGCGTACAGAAATATAATAAATATCATTTTTTAATAGATAATTACGTATTGTTTTACCTAAATTTATTATATTTGCTTCATAATTATCACGGTATTTTCTTAAATAGCACATTGTAAGCAAATTGCCTTAGTTGGTTGTAAAATCATTTCAAATTAATATAATATATTATGTCAAAAGTAGTCGTACTAGGTGCAGGTATCTCTGGTCATACCGCTGCACTTTACTTGAAAAAGTATCTAGGTAAACAGCACGAAGTAATAATTGTAAGTCCCAATAGTAATTATCAGTGGGTACCTTCAAATATATGGGTTGGTGTAGGCCTAATGGAGCCAAATGAGGTGAAATTTAAATTAGCTCCTGTATATAAAAAACAAGGAATTATTTTCAAACAAGCTTTAGCTACATCAGTACATCCTGAGGGAGATTCAGATATTAGTAGTCCGTATGTTAAGATTTCGTATGTAGAAGAAGGAAAGCAGGGGCAAGAGGAAATAGTAGAATACGATTTTATGGTAAATGGTACAGGACCAACATTAAACTTTGCCGGAACACCTGGTTTAGGACCTGATTTATATACTAATTCAGTATGTACTTATGACCATGCTGCACATTCATGGAAAAATTTAGAAGCAGCACTTACCAAAATGGAAAATGGAGAACATCAAACTTTTTTAATTGGAACAGGGCATCCTATGGCAACTTGTCAAGGAGCAGCTTTTGAATATGCTTTAAATATAGCTTTTGAAGTTGATAAACGTAAATTATCACATCTGGCAGATATAATATGGATTAGTAATGAATATGAGCTTGGTGATTTTGGAATGGGAGGAGCTTATATAAAACGTGGAGGATATATTACACCAACAAAAGTATTTACAGAATCAGTATTAGCAGAATATGGAATACGCTGGATAAAAAGAGCCGGTGTCTATAAGGTAGAAGAAGGAAAAGCTTTTTATGAATTATTAGATGGTTCGTATCACGAGATAGAGTTTGATTTTGCGATGCTTATTCCTGGTTTTGGGGGAGCGAATATTAAAGCATTTGATAAAGCAGGTGAAGATATTACTTCTAAAGTATTTGCACCAAATGGCATGATGAAAGTTGATGCTGATTATACTCCTAAGCCTTACGAAGAGTGGAAAGCAAGCGATTGGCCATCTATTTACCAAAGTTCGGTATATGACTTTATGTATGCATCAGGAATTGCATTTGCGCCACCTCATTCAATGAGTAAGCCATATACAAGTCCTAATGGAACAAAGATATTCCCTACACCACCACGTACAGGTATGCCTTCCGGTGTTATTGGAAAAGTGGTAGCTCAGAATATTGTGCACCGTATTAAAACAGGTAGAAAAGACCATCCTCATTCCGCATCAATGACTCGTCAGGCAGCAGCCTGTATTGTAAGTGCTGGCTACGGATTTACAAAAGGACAAGCGGCAACAATGACTGTTTCGCCAATTGTTCCTGACTGGGAAAAATATCCGGAATATGGCCGTGATATCAATGCAACAGTTGGTGTAATTGGTCTAGCTGGTCACTGGATGAAATTGTTTATGCACTATATGTTCTTATATAAAGCAAAAGCAAAATTTGGTTGGTCAATGATACCGGAATAGAATTTATTATTAATTATTAGAAACTTATAAAATTATATATTATGCCACAAATTCACGAAAGATTGGCGAATAAGCCATATGCAGAATACGCTTATGCAACACGTCCCAGAAAGATTACTCTATTTTGGCGTCGTTGCTTGATTAAACAATTATATATGTTCTTTAAACTAAACTTAAAGGTGATGATGATGGTTGTGAAAGGTCATGACTAATCATTATTTATATACTTTCTTGGCCTATTTCAAACTGTTAACAAAAGTTGATAATTATTAAGGTAGAAAGATTGAAAAAAAGTAGGTAATATAGATTATCTACTTTTTTTATTGGAAATAAAACTGCATATTTGCATCAACTTAAATATATAATATGATTATACCTATAGTAATTGGAATGGATATTGGAGGCACAAATGCTGATTTTGCTTTCATTGATTTAAAAGGAAATATTTTATCTAAGCATAGTATTCCGACAAGTGAATTTGAAACTGCTAATAGCCTAGTTATGATAGTTAAGGATATTGCAGAGAAAACGATCGATAAGTTAAAGGGTAGATATGTTATTCGTGGTATTGGAATTGGCGCACCAAATGGTAATTTTTATAGAGGTACAATAGAATATGCTCCTAATATGAAGTGGAAAGGAATTATTCCTTTGGCTCAATATTTTAAACAGGCCTTTGGGGTACCTTGTTATTTGACAAATGATGCTAATGCTGCCGCTATTGGCGAAATGATGTTTGGTAGAGCTAAGAATATTAAAGATTTTATAATGATAACTCTTGGAACCGGGCTGGGAAGTGGTATTGTTGCTAATGGTAATTTAATATATGGTCACGATGGGTTTGCTGGTGAATTGGGACATGTTATTGTTAAGGAGAATGGAAGACAGTGTGGTTGTGGAAGAAAAGGATGCTTGGAGACTTATGCTTCCGTCACCGGTATAAAGAGAACCATTGTTAGAATGTTAGAAGCAAATCATGTCAGGAGTGAATTAGAAGGTGTTTCTTTTAATCAATTATCTGGTAAAATGATAGAAAAAGCCGCTTTAAATGGTGATAGTGTTGCTTTGGATGCTTTTAAGTTTACCGGTAATGTTTTGGGTAAAGCTTTGGCTAATGCAGTCGCCTTTAGCAGTCCTCAATTAATAGTTTTGTTTGGTGGATTAGCACAATCAGGTGACTTAATTGTGAAACCAACCAAGGAAGCTATGGAAAAACATTTATTGAGAATATATAAAAGTAAAGTGCCAATTATTATTTCTGGTCTTAAAGGTAATGAAGCGGCTCTCCTTGGCGCAGCAGCTTTGGTATGGAAAGAATTGGGTGTCGCAAAAGATTAAGATATATTACTTATCGTAGTGGAAGAAATAATTTTCTCCATGTCATTTGGAACTTATTAAATATATTTAAATCGAGTTTATTATATTTTGATAAATAATATCTTGCTTCACCTTTGGCATTGTTTTTTGCATAATAATGCTCAGCTCTCATAATTATTCTCTTTTGAAGTTTTAAATCTTCTACCTGCCACATTCTAGAGAATTGTTTTTCTCTATTAATGTCAAAGGCTTTATTTTTTTTCTTTTCTCCAAGTTTTATTTTGCTAAGAAAAGCCCATTGCGAAATCACAAAAGAGGGGTTACGGTTTAGGCTTTTATAATACTCTAAATATCTAAGAATAATTATATCAGTTTGCTTATTATAAAGCTGTATTGAACTTTCAATTAATAGGTTTAATTTATCTGAGAAAGATTTAAAATTATCAGCTTTATTAGTATTTTTAAATATCTTGACGGCTCTATCTTTCTCAATATTAATTTTTAAACATGCATCAATAAAGTCATTTACAGCAATATTATTTAACGAATCATTAGGGAAAAGACATTGTTGTCTTAGAATACTGAAAGCTTGAAGTGCATGCTCTTTGTTAATTGCATAGGACCGCGATAACTCTATAAAAAAATGATCATTTGGATAGCTTTCGTCTTGATTGAATATTATGCTATCAGCAACTAATTCTGCATTTCTATAATTGTCGGCTGATAGATAAGCATCATTCTGAGTATTTGTTAATTCCAAATATTTCCATTCAATAAATGCACTATTTTGTGAGTAAGTATATTGAAATGTAAATATGAAAACTAAAGTTAGAGATATTGTTATATATTTATAATTCATATGTTTAAAATTTGAAATTATGTTGATTTAGAAACTAACATTAAATGTTGCAACAGGGAAAATATTAAGGCTATTATTATAACTGTAGCTATCTTGTACCTGAAGTTTTAAACCATATTTATACCTAATTATATTTTGCTTTTTCTTTAAAATATATTCTCCGTGAATCCAGTCATACATATAAGTAGAAAAAATTATTGCCATTGATGTTACCATATAGATATTACTTTTTTTAATGTAGAACCCATTATCAAATTTAACATAATCTTCATCATTAACCGGTTTATTAAGCTGATACCATTTTTTTTCTATTTCTGTATTGAACTTATAATAGGCTAGTGCTAAGCCTGCATAACCAAGCATTCTTCCACCCATAAGCAAATAACCGGTTTTTATATCCTGTGCTTTAAAGTGAACGTAACCCGGTACAGCCATGGCATAAAGCATATCTTTAAGTCTAAGGTTACGTGATAATAGCTGAATTTCATTATTACTCATTCCAAGAGGTAAATTGGGAATAACTAAATTATCATCTTTATTTTTACGATATATATCTATATCTTGCGAGAATAAGTTGATACTGAATATTAAAATTAATATTAATGTGATAAGATTTTTCATAGCTAATGTTTTCTTTAAGAAGAATTCCGAAATATATAATTAAGAGCTAAAATTTAGTTTGAAAAAGAATATTAAGAAATACAAAGGTAGTAAAAAATACAGCTTTTTGATTAATTATGTATTATAAAAACAAGAAAAGTATATTTTTGCAAAATAATAAAGCCCCCATAGTTCAAGGGATAGAACAAGAGTTTCCTAAACTCTAGATACAAGTTCGAGTCTTGTTGGGGGTACAGAAGCGGATTTCTCATTTAATATGAGATTTCCGCTTTTTTTATCACCCTTGTAACTTTCTGAAAATAATGTATTTGAAGAAAATAAAGTATTAATTCTATCGGTTCGATAAAGTTGTTTTTTTCGGTTGTACCTAATTCCTACTGGAAACAGTATATTTTGAATTTCCACCCTTTTGTCATAATCTTGTTTATCCCATGTTTTCAGTAAGTTAGAGCTTATTTTTGTGGAAAAATCTATCAGTTTATTAAGGTTCGATAATTTTATCTCAGGATTGTTGGAATCCTTCAAGATTTCGTTTTTCTCGTTGGTTAATCTTTTTAAATGCTTCTGATATATTTCTTGACTTACGCCTTCAAAGAGATATTTTTCTTCTAGCTTTTCAAGTTTGGTTTCGACATTTGCTAAAGAAGAACTTAACTTTTTTCTCTTCTCTTCATTCTCATTATTTAAGTCTGAAAATTTAGCTTTTAAATATGCCTTTAAAGGCTCTACGTGTTTCTTATCCACTTGCAGATAACTTAGAATTTCTTTAAAGCTTTCATGAACCTGCTCTGCTCTCTGATTGTTCTTGCAACCAACAGTATTACATTTATAATAATATTCTTTATTTTTAGAAGCCTTATAAGCTGTCATTTTTCTACTACATACATCACAAATTATTAAACCTCTCAATGGTACATCTTCTAATTTCTTTTGTATTTTAATACCTTTTCTAGATATTGATTTATTGTTTAAAATATCATTTACCTTATCAAAGATTTTAGGGGTAATTGCTCTTTCATGTTTTCCCTCTATAACTTCATCAGGGATTAATGAACTTACAAGAAGTCCTGCATAGAAAGGATTTCTAAAAAGCTCAGACAGTCTTTTAGCTTTTATATGTAATCCGTATTTTTGGGTTTCTATTGATACTCTTTCGATTGTCCATTCATTTTTATAAATCCACAAAAAGGCACGTTTTATCATCTTGCCTTTATCATCTAATATTAAATTGGCTTTATCTGCTGTAGCTCCTTTATTTGTATTGATATATCCAACAGGAGGATTAGTACACCAATATCCATTCCTGAGCTTCTCACGCATTCCTGTAACGGTTTTATCTCTACGCATGGCGTTATCAAATTCCGAAAACATATAGTAAAGATTTTCTTGAAATGCTCCTGATGGTTTACTGGTATCAACTTCTTGTGATACTGATACGGTATGAATCCCACGCTTTTTAAGATTAGAGCTTATATAGGCTGCATTTGCTCCTGTTCTTGAAAATCTATCATAGGAATATACTATTATATAGGAAATGTTTTTTCGCCTACTAAGGAAATTCAACATTTTAGTAAATTCCTTTCTTTCATCGCTTTGAGCACTTTCATAAGTGCCTCCAAAATATTCAACAACATTTAGATTCTTTCTGTTTGCATATTCATCACAATACTTTAATTGTGTATCTAAACTAGCATTGTCTTCTGATTGTTCTTTAGTGGATACTCGTGTATAAACAACAGCATTATTTGTCGTTATTTTTGTTTTCTTCGTTTTTGCGTATTTGTTGTATTGTTCTACTGTATCCATATTATTTTGTTTTTAAGATTTCTTTTTGAAAGCAATCATATATTATTGATGAGAAAGCGTCATACGATTTTAATAATTCGTTGGCTTCATCGTCACTAATATTCTCAAATCCTTCAAATATTTTTAGCTTTTCTATTGTAAATCTCTCTTTTTCGTTACTATCGTTTAATATTTCGTTACTCATTTAGTGTAAATAAGAGCACATATCTGTTTTTGATTCGGTGCTCATACTAAATAGTCCTGTTTATCAGGAGTGTTACCATGCTTTCGTTAAATATCGTTAACGAAAAGAGAAACGAAAGCTTGGATTGGTTTTACTATTCTTTGTTTTCATTACCTAAACTTTGTAAAATATCACCTGTAATGCGAGCAAAGCCCTCAAGTTTATTTTTAGACTTTATAACAATTAAAATCATATGTCAGGATTTATCTTTTTCCGTTTATCTGCGTTATTTTTATTATCCATAGCTACGGCTATGCAAAAGAAAAATGCCTAGGTAAACAAAAAAATATTAAATCCCGACTCTATATGACTTCAATCATTATAAAATCTATTGGATTCAATGGTTCTATGTAATTCTGCTATTTTTTTGTTTTGTTCTTTTACTTTTGACTCAAGAAGCTCTATTTCGTTGTCGGTTTTTGCTAAAATTTTATCTTTCTGCTCTAATTCTATTCTTAGCTCATTCAGTTCTCGTTCTCTTCTTACTTCCTCTAATCGTTTGCTGACTATGCTTTCGATATATTCTGCACGCTGTGCTTCAAAACCTGAATTATCGTTGTTTTCGTTTCCTTTTTCGTTAGCTTTTCCGTGTCTTTCGTTAAATGTTTCGTTTCTATTATCGTTATTTTCGTTTACGAAATGGGGAGATGTGTTATAATTGTATTTGTGCCGTTCCTTTATACCATTAGTTATAATCTCGACTTCGACTATTTCAGGATTATGAAAAATGATTTTTCGTTCAATCTTAAAAAGTGATTTTCGATCTTGGAGAAGAATAACGGCAGTTTTGTGGTTGGTATTCATGAAATACACGGATACCTTAACGGTATTATTACCTTTTGCATACCTTTTATCCAAATTGTAAGCTCTGCCTTTGATGTACCTAATAAACTCTTCTAATCCTCTTATATGCATATTCTAATTACTATTTTTAAAACTTTGCAGGGGTTTCTGATTTGGTTGCAAAGGTATAAACTTTCAGCTATATGTGTTTTCGTTGGTAATTACTAGGCATTTCGTGTATTTTCGTCAGTTTTCGTTAGCTTATCGTTGTTTTCGTTTATTGCTGATACCTTTATACATTGGGTTTTATAGCTTCTTCAATTGGAAATCTAGCGTTTTACCAAATCGTTAGTTTCGTTAAAAAACGAAATTATTTCGTCGGTTTTTCGGGAACGATAATTCTTGTAATCTGCTTAAATTACGTGCTTATTGTTTAAGCCTATTAACTACAATGAGTTTACAGCCTCTCTAGTTGACTTCTACTTTATATTGAAAATCGCTAGTTTCGTTTATTTTCGTCGGTTTTCGTTTCTGGTTTCGTTAGGTTTTCGTTGTTTTCGTTTACCGCTGACACTGTTATATATTGGGCTTTATAGCTTCTATACTAATTGGAAATTGAGTGTTTTGTCAAATCGTTAGTTTCGTTAAATAACGGAATTATTTCGTTGGTTTTTCGGGAGCGATAATTCTTGTAATCTCCTTAAATTACGTGCTTATTGTTTAAGCCTATTATCTACAATGAGTTGATAGCCTCTTTAGATGATTTCTACCTTAGATGGAAAATAGTTAGTTTCGTTTATTTTCGTCGGATTTCGTTTTTGGTTTCGTTTCTGGTTTCGTTAGGTAATCGTTGCTTTCGTTTACCGCTGACACATTCATACATTGAGCTTTATAGCTTTTCAAATTGAAGATACAGTGTTTTACCAAATTATCAGTTTCGTTAAAAATCGAAATTATTTCGTTGGTTTTTTGGGAGCGATAATTCTTGTAATTTGCTTAAATTAAATTACGTGCTTATTGTTTAAGCCTATTAACTACAATGAGTTGACAGCCTCTCTAGTTGACTTCTACTTTAGATTGAAAATCGTTAGTTTCGTTTTTTTTCGTCGGTTTTCGTTTCTGGTTTCGTTAAGTTATCGTTGCGTTCATTTACATCTAATATCTTTACATGTTGGGCTTTATAGCTTTACTAATTGAAAATATAGTGTTTCTACCAAATCGTTATTTTCGTTTTTCGTTTCGTTAGGTTATCGTTGCTTTTATTTAACGCTAATACATACATTGAGCTTTAGAGCTTCTCGAATTAAAAATTAAGTGTCTTGCCAAATCGTTAGTTTCGTTAAATAACGAAATTATTTCGTCGAATTTTAGGGGGTGATATTTTTGAAACCTGCCTTAATTATGTGCTTATTGTTTTAATCCTATTAATTACAATGAGTTTACAGCCTCTATAGATGATTTCTGTTTTAGTGGAAAACCGGTATTTTCGTTTATTTTCGTCGGTTTTCGTTAGGTTGAGTTAAATAGGGTCTATATTGTTTTATCTTTTTCCAAATTTCCTAAAGGCTTGTACTGTTTGATAAATACCATAAGTAATAAATACTCTAGCAATGATATCAATAAAATAACTTAAACCTGTTGGATTTAAACTAGAAAATTCATTAAAGCGATGTGTTGGCAATAGAAAGATAAAATAGCTTTTAAATACTTCACTTGTAGCAATCCAAAAACTATCAAAGGACACCCAACCCCAATCAAAAGGTAAATCCTTTACAGAAAAAAAATATAGAATGAAAAAGAATATTGAAATGGATATTGTGAATAATAAACCTTGTAACCAACTTAATCCATAATTATTGGATATTTCTGATAGTTGAATTTGAGCCGACTCCTCATACTCTTTTCTTTTAAACAGAATAGCCAAAATAAACTTCTTAATAAAAATGAAAAATAAATATATTGTAATAATCGGCTTTAATAAATATTTAAATATCTTAAAGACAGAGGAAAACCGACCGCATGTGAATTTAGCTTCATATTTTTGTTTCAATTCTACATTTATTTCTGCATGATATGAAATCATTTCCTTTTGCTGAAACTCTAAAGAGTCAATTATATTATTCTCATTAACTAGTACTTTTTTAATGATTCTAAATGTTTCTCTCTTATTCTTATGTGGGATTTTTCCTTCTTCTGAAACACACTTCTCATACTCATCTATTGAATCTGGATGATTTACCGAACTAAAAATATCTAAATCGGTATCAAAAAAGTTGATTTTACCATTATTATTAGCTAATGATAGATCCAACCCTTTTTCGAATATCGCATGTCTAAATATTAGAACACTATCAATTAAAGAGTATGTAAAAAGAACATTTTCCTTAAAAGTACATCTTGAAAACACCGAGGTTGATAGAAAATCTGTTTTATAGAAAATCATTGGTCTATGGAATTCTGAACCAAAGAAATCAATCAGATCCCTAAAAGTAGAATTAGTAAAAAGTGTTTCCCCAAAAAACTTAACTCTGTACATTTTTGATTTACTCTCAAAGATTACGTCTCTAAATGATACATAAGAATAAAATTCAGCTTTTGATAATTCGAATCTTCCTTCAAATTTAGTATAATCAAAAATGGCTTTTTTAACTTTTAAATCTTTTAAATCAGCCATTCCTCGAATTAAAGCACTTCTCATTTTTAGACTAGGAATTGCATCACTCATTTCACCTGTAAAAGTAGCACCTTTTAGTATTATTGATTTGTCAACGGTTATATTACTTAAATCTAAATATTTACCTATAGAAATACCTTCAAGTAAAAAATCACTCAAAAAGGAAGCTCTACTGAAGGTGACTATCCCATTAAAAATACATAAAGAAAAATCAGCAATATCAGTAAATAATGTACCGTTAAAAACAACTTCCTCCTCAAATATGGTAGGTTCTAATGTTTGATTATTTTCTGTGAATGCTACCTTTTTCTGAAATTTAACTTTATTGAAATCAACCTTTTTTTTGAATATGCATTTGCTAAAAACAACTTCTTTAGATATTGAATTACCATCAACATAGTCACTAAACCTAAACTCACAATTAAACTCATAATTTGTAAAATCAAATCCATTTTTAGCAATAAAATTTTTGATTTCTTCTTTATTATTTAGTTTATTTTTCATAACGTTTAATAATTATCAAATTATCTAGACTCTTTATAGTTATTTGTACTTAAACTTTAAAAACACTTTTCTATATTATGATTTAGTATTGTGCTGAAAATCAATAGCTCTCCATTTATCAGGAAAATATGGAGTTCTAAAATAAATATGCGCTAAATCTTTTAAAAATGGAAATTGAGCATTGTCAGTCCTATAATTATATTCAAATTCATCCATTTTTCGCTTAATTTTATCTTTAAAATCCTTGAAACTCAGTTCTTCATTGAAATCAATGTTCTCTATATTTATCGTTTTCAGTTTTAATTGTGACTGATAACCATCCAATACTGACTTTGAGAAAAGTTGCTCTTCTAAATCATTCTCCTCATCCTTAATCAGGTCTCTTGAAACTGAGTTTAATCCATGATGCGGAACAAATATTCCTAATTCAATATTGTTTGAATTAATAAACTTCTTCATGCCATAATATACATCTTCCATGTCTAATATTGCAACAAATTCCATTAACACTGCAAGTAGTGGAGATGTTGAATCAGAATAAAAAACTGATTTCTCTCCAGTAATAATAAACTTTACTACATTTTCAATACTATTGCTAGCGTCAGGTAACCTATCATGGTTTTCTTTACCCCATTTAATATGAGCTAAAACATTATTTAGATATGCTTTTGCTTCTTCTTTTGCATCAAACTTAATTAACAATAGAAGTGTATCAATAATAGGAATGGAATGCATATCTAGTAAAGGTCTAGCAGACACGCTATTGCTATTTATAAGCTTGACTAAATGCAGTTTGGCATTATCGTAATTAAACTTTGAATCAATGTGTCTATTAACATTTAAAACGAAACAATAATATTGTAAATATTCAAAAGTTCTCATAGCATATCCAACTTGCTCATATCTTCCTCCATGCTCTGAAAACAAACCATCTTTTAGAAAAGCAACATCAATGGTTCTATTAAAATATTCAGCTAAAACTTTGTAATAAAATAAGAAGCTTTGCATAAAGTAACCCATTACTTTTTTATCATTCTCCAGTTTATTCTTCAGAATCCAAAGCCAGAATCTAAGTATTGAATGGGTTAAATATTTTTTCGCAGTTTCAAAGTTATTTGATTTCTTCGCTTCAGTATATATGATAAAGGATATTAGTTTGAAAGACTCAAATTGCAACTTCCATTTCTTTGGAAATCCTCGTTTGGGAGAAGCCCAATCATACTTTGTAAAAAGGTAATTAATTAGTTTGACAAAATCGTTAGAAATACCATCCGAACTATTCAAATTTACTAACGTCCTATTAAAAAGCCTTGTTGTTTCCTCATCTACTAAAAGATAAGCACCAAACAAATTTTCATTAAATAGTTTTGTTAGCCTTGATATATCCCATCTTTCAAAAGAAATTTCATCAGTAGATAACTCAACAAACATTTCTTCCATGAGACTCTGAACATTCCCTTTTACAATACCATTATGAACAACAACTATTATTAAGTTCAGCTTTTCAAATTTTGGATATGCAGAAATAAATTTCTTATATCTGGAGTTTAATAGTGAATTTGAAATTCCATCCCTTGAATGAAATTTTTTCTCAGTAATATTTCTATCATCACCTCCTTTTAATTCAAAATAGAATCTTTTTTTAATTCCATCTGTATCTTTACCAATTGCAATAATATCTTTGCCATACTCTTGAAGGCCTAAGTATTCCGTTGGTTTTGTTAAAATCTCAAAGCCCATTGCTTCTAATAACATTGGGAAAATTCTATTTAGCTCATCCTTTTCATTTAATGATTCCAAATATTCTTTAACAATCATAGGGTTTATATCCATCAAAAATCGCTTATAGGGTTTTCTAAATTGTACTCATACATATCAGTATCTTTAAACATTCTTTTATCAAAGGTTATTGCAGTTCTATACTCATTAAGAGGCTCTACTTCATTTTGTTCATCCAATTTCCATGAATTGCCTCTTACAATAGTAATTGCAGGCATTCGAGACAAAAATGTTTCACTATTTTTATTCATCTGTTTCATTTGTCGAGTTTTATCCTCATGCTCTAGGCTATAATATAAATTCATTAAATCTCGCTCGTTTTCTCTTGGGTCTAAATCCTTTACTTTTTCCTTTTTAGCCTTTATTTTGTTATAATCTTTCAAGCTTTGAAGAATTGGTTTCAAGAATGCTTTTTCTTTTTTAGGATCACCAATATATTTCAATATCATATCATATAAATATTCATGATATGATTCAAATATTAGCACCGATAGTTTTTCTTTCAAATATTTTACAACAAACTTATTTGATGATTTTCTTAATTGTAATGCTATTGGTAAAAGGGATTCAATAGCATGTGGATAATCTAGAATAACTTCCAAGACTCTTAATTGGTCTTTTTCTGTTGCTAGTTTTAGTAAGTTAGGTTGGTAGAAACTATTATTACCAAGCAATGCTAATTTAACCGTACTTCTTCTAAGTTTATATTCATCATGAGATAAAAATGATAATATATTCTCTTCTGTTCTATCTTTAGAAATACCCCAGAAATAGTATAAAGGTGATTCAAACACTTGAATATCTATCCTAAAATTTGAATCATAGTTTAATAACTTAAATAAATAGAAGAAATAATCAGGGTTCTTAAAATTTGAGAAATAGTCTTTAATAATACTAATATCCTTTGTTTTTTCTAACAGAAAAATTAATAAAGTATATTTTTCTTGTTCGTATCCTTCTAAATTCCAAGATAAAACATCGACTATGTAAATCTGAATTTTTTCAATGTTTGAATTAAAAAACGTTTTGAATTTTTCAAAACAATAACTTACTATTTCTTTATTTACATGCGTGTTTCTTAATACATTGGTATAGAAATAAAGCAGCTCATTTACTAACTGAATATTATCATTAGCATCAATCCTTTTGACTAATTCAATACATTCATTAATTTCCCCTATATTTTCAAATTCCATTCTCCCAAAAAAGAATATCGAGGTATTAGGGTAATCTTTATAAAAAGATTTAGCCTCAACGAATGCGTTCTCAAAGCCATTTCTATGAAGGCCTATCAACAATTGTCCTATTAATAA